>NZ_JBZNBU010000106.1:0-16072 GCF_058530065.1 Waterburya sp.
TGACCAATTTTTAAGGGATACAAGCCCCGTCCTTTAGCATAGCGGAGGACGGCTTTGATTCTTGATGTATCCTATTAGAGTTTTAATTGGTGCGCCTCCTACCGACACCGCAAAATAGCTAGGCGACCACAAAGCCTTTCCATTCTTAGGCTTTCTAAATCCTGCTTGTCCATATCTGCGACTCGATACACCTTTGAGAGCATTAACTATTTTAGATACAGATAGCTTAGGTGGGTACTCAATCAAAGCGTGTAGATGCTCTTTTTCCCCATTGATTTCTAGGATTTGAAAGTTCATCTTCTTGGCTACATCATGAAAGACTTTTTCTATCAAAACTAACTCGGATTCAGAAAATACATCTTCCCTGTATTTGGTCACGCAGACCAAATGAACTTTGAGGTCTGTAACACTATGTCTCTCTCTTCTGTATTTCATGATATTATTTATGCAGACCTACATATAATATCTCGATGAAAGCTCGTTATCAATACCGTATATACCCAACAGACCAACAGCGTAAATTGCTGGGGCAGGTTTTTGGATGTGTCAGAGTGGTTTTTAACGATGCTTTAGCTTTGTGCAAAAGGAGCGAAAAGTTACCCAAGAATTCAGAACTACAAAAAATCTGTATTACTCAGGCTAAGAAAACCGAAGAGAGGCAATGGTTGAAAGAAGTGTCTAACATTCCTTTGCAGCAATCAGTTGCCGATCTGGGAGTTGCTTACAAAAACTTCTTTGATTCGCTGTCTGGTCAGCGCAAGGGTAAGCGTGTTGGTTATCCCAGGTTCAAAAAGAAACATAACCAACAAAGTGCTAGATTCAGAAAAGGCGGTTTTTCTATCAAAGGAAATAAAGTTTATCTGGCTAAAATTGGTTTGCTTCATACCAAATGGTCAAGAGAACTTCCATCTGAACCAAGTTCGGTAACAGTAATCAAAGATAGGGCTAATCGTTATTTCCTAAGCTTTGTTGTTGAGATAAAACCTGAGATTATTCCTGCTCAAAGAGAATCTATCGGAGTCGATTTAGGCATCTCCATTTTTGCTGCTCTTTCTAATCACGAGAAAGTATATGCACCTGATTATTCAAAGCTCGAACGTAAAATCAGACGTACCAAGAGAATATTATCTAGAAGAAAAAAAGGAAGTAAAAGGCGCGAACTAACTAGAATCAAGTTAGCCAAACTAACATCCAAACTAGCTAGAGTTAGAAAAGACTTTCTTCACAAATTATCCTCAAGGCTGATTAAAGAAAATCAAATTATCAGTCTTGAGGATTTGAATGTGTCTGGCTGTCTTAAAAACCGCAAATTAGCTAGAGCAATCAGCCAACAAAGCTGGGGGATGTTTAGAGCAATGTGTGAGGCAAAAGGCAACAAATATTGTCGTGATGTTCGTATCATTAGCCGATGGCAGCCTACATCTCAAATTTGTGCCGATTGCGGATATAAATGGGGCAAGCTAGATTTATCGATCAGAGAAATAGTGTGCTTGGGATGCAATTCCCGTAAATGCAGAGACGGTAACGCCTCTGCCGTAATAGATAGAATCGGGCTAGGACATAGCCACGATGGAAATAAATGGATAGGGAGTGGGCATAAGACCTCAGTAGAGGCAATCCACGATGAACTATCAACCACCCCTAAGCAGTTAACTTTGTTTTAGGGAATCGTCGCCCTTTTAGGGCGGTCGAGGATGTCAAATCTGCTTCTTCGAGAATTTTTCCTTGAGTAATATCAGCATGGAATACTCGCACATCAAATTCTTGTATGATGTCTCTGGCGCGTTTTTCTTGCTTTTCAATTACTGATATTTTGTATCCTTGTTCTTGGGCGATCGCAATTAGCTGCTTGGTTACAGCCCCCGCCCCTACTATGATTAAATACATTTTGTTTACTTACGACAGTTAATCTAGTGCCAGATATCCGCAGCATCAAGATTATGGCGATATAGGCGATCGCCCCTAAAATGAATGATGGTGTTAAGAAAAGGATTATCGAACATAATTTTTGTCTTGAAAATAATAAAGGGTTTGGCAATGAACTGCTAAACCCCAGTTTTTGATTATTGATTTAAAATTTACGACTCGGTAGAAGGCAGAACTTCTATTTCCATCTCCACGCTGTCAACTCCGAGAATTTCTTCTGCTAAAGGCTTAATAGTCTCGTATTCCTTTTGACTGGGTACTGTCCCGACAATCGCCACGTTACCATCTTCGGCATCTACAGTTAGTTTGGAGCGGGGAATATTAGCCTCTAACTTGGCTCTAACTTCACTTTCAATATCTGAATCATTTCTAACTTGCTGATCGCCGAAGACATCATTCCGTTGTTCTCTGGCGCGAATGTCAGAATTTAACTGATCTTGACGAACTTCGCTAGTGGCATCTTCGAGAGTTTCTTCCACTTCCATAGGATCTTCTACGACAGGACTTTCATCCACAGAATCAGGAGCATCAGCACTGGTTCTAGCGTTATCACAGCCAACAGCACCTAATAGTAATGTACTACCTAATAATAAAGTTATTAACTTGTTCATCTTATTTTCTCCAATTGATAATAATTTGTTTAACCAACGGTAGCTACTGCGCCACCATCAACTCGATAGTTTGCACCGACAACAAAGCTAGAATGTTGGGAACAAAGAAAAGCAATTACCGCAGCTACTTCTTGAGCTTTACCCCGACGGTGCAATTCTAAATGGGGGCGTTTTTCATCGAGGAAAGTTTCAATAGCTTCATCAAAACTCATTCCCTTTTCTGTTGCTCGTTTTTCCATCATCGCGTCAGTCATGGGAGTAGCAATGTAGGCAGGAGATACAGAGTTAATTAAAATCCCATCCTTGGCGTAGGCTTTAGAGAGATTTTTAGCCAAGTTAATTACCCCCGCTTTCGCTGCACAGTAGGGCATTTCATCAGTGTAGGGTTGCACCGCATCTTCCGAACCAATCAGGACAATTCTACCCCAGCCTTCTTGTTGCATAGTAGGAATAAAAGCCCGACAGACACGCACCGCAGCCATGAAATCTACATTGATGGTTTCTAACCAGTCTTCATCGGTTAGTTGCAAAAACTCTTTAGTTGCACCAGTGATACCAGCACAGTTGACCAAAATGTGCACCGTGCCAAAGTAATTAATAATTTGTTGTTTAGCTGCTTCAACTTCTTCTAGATTACGTAAATCTGCCGTAACTGGTATTACTTCACCTATTTTGCCAATTTCTGAGGCGGTTGCTTTTAATTCATCGGTTGTTTTATCTATGAGGGCAATTTTAACCCCTTCGGCAGCTAGTAACTTAGCTGTGGCTTTACCCATACCAGAGTCACCACCAGTAATTACTGCTACCTTATCTTTAATTCCAAAATCCATGCTTATTTTCAGGTTATTTTTATCGTGCTTGTTTTTCAATTACGTCGCCGTCTGCTTCTACTTCTAATTCTTCACGACGGACAGTTTCTCTAGTATCAACAGTATTGCGATCGACTTCTTTACGAATGCTTACTTCTTCGCGCACAAAAGTTTGCTTTTCAATATCGGCAGATTCTTCGTAAACTTCCATACGAGTGACTTCACCGCTGTCAAATCCCACTGTGCCAGGATTTACTGCTGTGCCATCTACGGCATCTCTGCGCTCGACGACAACACGTTCTTTGGCGATGGGTACGGCTACTTCAGCAGTTTCGGTTTCCACCCGCTTACTGATCGCTACTTCTCCAGTTTTTTCGCGCTGTTTGTTAACCATTAGACGTTCTTCATACAGTCTAATTTTGTCATCATCAGCTAAATCAGTTCTAGTTCTGATATCTTCATCTACATCATCAACAGTAGTGGCTTTTGCCCCTGGAATATTATAGACATCAAATTCTTCGACACCATGTTGACGCATGATTGATTCCGCACGAGCAATTTCTGCTGCCGAACCAGTCACCATAACTAAAAAGCTACCTTGAGCCACGCGATCGCTATAAACTTGGGCTTTTTCTTCGGGAATACCCAAACCAATCAACGCACCAACTAAACCACCAGCAGTAGCACCGATAGCACCACCAGCTAGGGTAGTGACGATCGCAGTTGCTTCTGCACCAGCCAGTAAGATTGGTCCAATACCAGGAATGGCTAATGCACCCAAACCAACAAGTAAGCCCGTAATACCGCCCAATGCACCACCAGTTAAAGCCCCAGCAGTAGCACCTTCATCGACCTTATTTCCTATTTCTTCAGTGGTTTCGTGTCCTACAACTTCGTCAGCATCTCTGGCAATCACAGAGACTCGATCCATATCAAAACCTGCACTTTTGAGATTGCGAACTGCTGCTTCTGCTTCGTCACGACTATGATATAGTCCAGCAGCGCGTTTGTATTGAATATTGTTCATAATTTTGTTTCCTTAATGTAGAGTAGGGATAATATCTGGTTCAAATTAGAGAAAGATTTGACAAACCAGCTTTACTAAATAATTTCTTTTCTGGCTAACTTTAATATTTCAGTTTTTTTAGCCGAAGTTATCTATCTTCAGCAATAATCTCAAGATAGATAAAAGCTAAATATTTTTATTCCTGAGTTAGACTGGGAAATTTTTCGGCAAAGTAGTTACTAAGGAATGTATTAACCAGAGAAAGAAGTACGGGAGCAAGAATAAAAGCTAGTAAACCTCCAACTTTAAATCCTGGTACAAACAGTGAAGCCAGCCAAAAACATAAACCATTGATTACTAATGAAAATGCTCCCAAACTAAGAATATTTATCGGCAAGGATAGTAGAGATATTACTGGTTTAACTCCTGAATTAATTAATCCAATTACCAATGCAGCAACCATAGCGGCAGGGAAGTTAGCTATATTGACTCCCGAAAATATAATGTCTACTACTAAAAGACTTAGTGCAGTACCTAAAATAGTTAAAAACGAACTTAACATAGTTGATTAACTCCTAACTTTGTTTTTATTGATTTTATTAATTACTATCAATTCTTAAATATTTCTCTTATTTGAAACGTCTAGCAAAAGATATATTTTGATTTTCTCTATACTTAATCTTTTAATTAAATAGAAAAGGCGATAGTCCTAAATGCGATCGCCTTTTAGAGAAATATTTAACTGTTTAATGACCGTCTAAATCCAAACGGTTATCATCGCGAGTTTCCAGTTTATCTTTTAAACCTAATTCTTCGCTATCTCCCATTTCTAAACCTGCTTTTCTGCCCAATTTATCTACATCATTGAGAGATAATTTTCCTTGGCTATCTAATTGATCGCCATCATTAATTTCCCTAATTGGTTGAGTTTGGGCAAACTTTTCTTCCCCAGTATTCATCTTATTTTTGTCTCTTTACTTATTAAGCTACTCTTCCTTCTGTTGCTCCACCTACAGCTTTCCATCCAGGCAAACCACCTTGAATTTCAGAAACACTTTCAAAACCTTCTTGACGTAAATTATTAGCTACCTCGTAGGTTTTTTCATTACTATCGCCATAGATATAAATATCGCGATTTTCAGGTAAATTTTGCACATCATCAATCAACATTGCCCCAATAATTCTTTCTTCTAAAAAAGCACTGCGATCGCGACTATCGATAATAGTCAATGCTGGTTCACCCCATTGTAAGCGGTCTTTTAAAGACTGTGAGCTAGCTTTAGGGGTAGGTTTTGGAGGAGTAGGAACTACATCGGGAATTGTAGCTTCAACTTTATCTTTTACTTCAGAAATAACTTTTGCTTCTGCTTGTTGCTCGGACATAAAATATTGTTTTTTAATTCGCCATTATTATTCATTAAAACAAAATTTTGTAATTAAAAACTCTATCTCAAGCAATATAATGTTTATTATTTTATTTTTTATGAAGATACCAAACGGATTCTAGATCTCGTCCAGGTTGAAAAGTGGAGTTTTACAATGATTGTGAAATACGTTTTAAAAAAAATACTTATTACTTATTACTTATTACTTATTACTTATTACTTACCCTTCGGGAGGTGCGCGTTCCCTTGCGCCTGTCGGCGGCGCGGGGTCGCACCTTTACTTACGAGCAGTTAAATCAAAAAATCCTGGTTTCAAACTAGATACGGTTTAGATTGCGATCGCTAAGAAATTAATTTTATCTCTCCTTAGATAGAAGATATTTTATTTTAAAAATTAGACAATAATAATTAATTACTTTAAGTAATCAAATTATAAGGAAACGAAAAATGGGAATTATAAATATTATCGCTGCAATATTACTTCCTCCTCTTGGTGTATTTATGACTATGGGAGTTAGCCAAGCTCTATTAATTAATGTTTTATTGACTTTACTGGGCTGGATTCCTGGTATTATTCACGCTCTTTGGATTATTGCCAAAAAATCAGAGCAAACTACTGTTTAGTTTCGTTTGGTTCAAGGAATAATTGATAGTTATACACCAGTTATTAAAAGTTATTAGATAAACCAATAATTACCTCCCAGCCTTGGGAGGTAGTTTTACTTTTTAGATCTATAACTGAATGCGGTTTAAATTGTGTAATTATTTTCGAGAATTATCGTCAAATAATTCAGAAATAGATCGCCAAAGTTCTTTGAGGAGTTGTTTTACCTGTCTTTCTTTTTTAGCGATCGCAGTTCCTGTTTCACCCAGCTTTTTCTCAAATTCTTGCTGTTTGGCTTCAACTTTATCGGTAAAGACTTCAGGATGTTCTCTGGCTTTTTCGTACCAAGCTTTAGCTTCTGCTAAATATTTACTCGCGTCGTTATAATTTTCTCCATATCGACTAGAAAGATTGGCTTGGACTATAGCTAACTGAGCCTTTAGTTGGGCATAACGCTTCTGCAAAAGAGCAACTTCTTCGCTATTTTTAATATTCTCAACAGCACGATCGATTGCTTCTTTGACCTGAACTGATTTATCCTGACTGTTAGTTTTAATATCTTCTAATGCTCCATCAATTTCTTGTTGTAATTGCTCTGATTCAGTTTCTACTTTTACTTCAAGAGTTTGAATTTCTGATTGAGTTTGGGAAATTACTTTGCGTCTAGTATTATTGATTCCCTCTACTGCACCTTCAATAGAAGCTGTAATTTCTTCTTTTAATTCTCCTTGTTTATCTTGAAAAACTTCGACGACTGCGGCGATCGCCTCTTGGATTAAACTACTAATTTCTGCTCCACCTGATTGAAATTCAGATTTTGTTTCCGATATGGCTGTTTGAACAATATCTTTAATATTTTCTCTCTTTAATTCTCCTGCTTTTTTAGCTTCTTGAAGTTTATTGATAATCTTTTCTTTTCTTGATTCATCCATAGTTGCTATCTCACTTAAAATAAATTTAGATATATTTTTTATTAGTCGTTAATTAATAGAGCATATACTCATATTTCCATTGTAAAATTGAAATTTTAGCTGTCATCTATCTTGCTATAGATATAAATGAATGTAGAAAACCATAATAATGCTAAAAAAAACTACAACAAAAATATTAGAAAAATTTAAAAGATGGCTCAAAAATAGTCGCCATTTTGTTTTTTCTCGATATGCCAAGGATGCTCAAGAAACCCAACCGCCAGAGCGATCGCTGGTTGAGCTACCCAAAGAAGTTAGAGAAAAGTTAGTTAATGCAGTAGATAATTTACCGATTAATCCTGGCGATAATCAAGCGATCGCATCTTAAAAGTCAATTCAATTTACTAGGGCGGTTTGCGAAGCGGAGGGGCTGTTTCTTGAGGAAACCTCAAGAATTTATAAGCCCCGCCCGTACAGTTGTTAGTTGTTAATTTCTATAGTAAAAAATATAAAAAAATGTTTATGATTAATTATCAATTATATTTATTAGCGCAATCTGCACAAGAAACAGCCGAACAAGCTCAAAATATTGTCTCTAAAATTACTACTGGTAAGATTGCTCAGGGAATATTTATTCTATTAACTACTTATTTGATTTTAAAAATTATCGATAAGTTAATTTTGTGGCTATCAGAAAAAATTGCTAAAGAATGGCGATTACGAGTCAAACAGTTTTTACCTTTTTTGCGAATGATAGTATTGACCACAACTACTGTGGTTTTAATGAATCTATTTCTCAATCTTTCTCCAGAGAATATTTTAGCCGTAACGGGAACAGTAGCCGTAGCTTTGGGTTTTGCTTTTAAAGATTATGCCAGTTCCATTATTGCAGGAATAGTTGGCTTGTTTGAATCTCCCTATGGAGTAGGCGATCGCATTAGAATTGGCGAGCATTATGAAGAAGTTATTAGCTATGGTTTGAGGACTGTTAAAATCCAAACTCCAGACGATAATCTGATTACCATTCCCCACAATAAAATCTGGACAGAAGCCGTCTCTAACGCCAATACAGGTGCTTTAGAGGCACAGGTAGTAACAGAGTTTTATTTGACTCACGATATAGACATTAATATAGTCAAAAAAATTCTCTATCGAGTGGCGCAAACTAGCAAATATACCGCTCTTAAATTGCCCATAGTAGTAATAATAGAAGAAAAACCTTGGGGTACTGTATTTAAACTTAAATCCTATCCCCTTGATGCGCGAGACGAATTTATTTACCAGACCGATCTGATTACCAGAGCTAAACGAGCTTTTGCCAAACACCAACTTACTTATCCGAATCTATCGGCAATTTCTAACCTTAAAAGTTCAGACAGTTAGAAGTATTAGAAATAGGAGTAGACTGAGTAGCTAATTCAGTGACCTTAAAAAGCAGGTTATCTATGTCAAACGGCTTATAGATAATGTCATCTGCCTTACTATTTTGTAGCTGTTCATCTTTGAGGCGATCGAGTGCAGAAACCAAAATTACTGGTAAGGATTGGTAATCTCGCTGCTCTTTAATAGTACGGCTAACCTGTATCCCACTAATTTCTGGCATCATAATATCCATTAAAATTAATTGGGGCTGAGTGTGTTCTAGACAATTCAAAGCCTCTTTACCATTATTCGCTGTTTCAACTTCATATCCAGCAGACTCTAAAATTAACTTGAATAATACTAAAAGATCCTCATTATCTTCTACTACCAAAATAGGACTTGACTTTGACATAGCTAAGTTTGCTCTTTTACTTTAATAAGACCACAATAACTATTAACATAATTAATAACATCAGAATAAAGATATACATCTCAAGAATTAACTACAAAATATAAATTAAATATTAAAGATCAATCAATTCTTAAGTGTTTATCTTGGTTTTAACCTAGATATCAAAATCTATAATTTTTATTAAAAAATAATTAATCTTAGCGATTTTAACTTATTTTAATTTTCTTTTAGCTGTATTTGTGATGGTAATTCTCGTAAAATGAGGGTATAAATATCAGTTGGCATCTCAACATTAGCTGCTTCCAAAGCTTCTTTAACTCCCTGGGCTACCCTTGAAGTAGTAGCTAAAAAACCCGATCGCCGAGAGTCTACCCAGAAGCGAATTTCTAGATTAACCGTACTGGCTGCTAGTTCCTTTACTAAGACATCAGGATGGGGTTCTGATTCTACTTCTTTAGTGTTTTCTAGTACCTTGTTTATTACCGCGATCGCCTCCCCAATGTTTTCTCCATAGTCAATGCCTACTATTACCGAACTGCGACGACGGGGAGAAGCGGTATTATTAATAATACTTGCCTGAAAAACTTCTTGATTGGGAATATATACCACTCGTCCATCGTAGGTTTTCATTGTTGTAGCTCGCAGTTGAATTTGGGTGATTGTACCTTCGTATTCATTAATGACTACTTGGTCGTTAATCCGAAACGATCGAGCAGCGAGTAAAATCACTCCAGAAATATAGTTACTCAACACATCTTTTAAACTAAAACCGATCGCGACGCTAGTTAACCCCAATGCACCCAACAATGCCCCAAAGTCTAACCCCATAACACCCAAGGCAATAATACAACCAACTACCCACACGCCACCATAACTGAGTCTACCGATCAAAAGCTCCGTATTAGAATCTCCCTCAGTTTGCTTTGCCCAAGTGTAAGCAGCATAACGCACTCCTTTTGCTACTCCCCAGGTAATTCCCATGACGATAATCGCCCCAACCAAAGAGGGTAAATTACCCACAATATCTCTTAATAACTCTCTGGTGGTTGTATAAAGGCGTTGAGTAACATCGATCGCCAGTGGTGGTTTTTCAAAAGCATTATCTAGCTGGGTTGCCCATCTCTCGGCTAATTGTTCTGTACTCAAGCCAAAATCTTCTGCATCTTGCAGGGTAACAGTCATAATGATGCGATTTTTTACTCTCAAGGTAGCAATCTTACGAGGATTGTCTGGGGCTATTTCCACTTTGCCTGGGTTTTCATTTTGAGACAACAGGCTAGCTAGGCGACGATTAATAATTTTTGCCCTAGCACTGGCATCAATTTGAGGCAGACTACCAATTTGAAAGATTGGACGGTTTCTCACTAATACATCGGCAAAATATAGTCCATCACTGGGAATAATGGTAGATGCTGGTTGAGTCGGAGTAATTATACTCTCTTCGTCTTGAGATAAAGCGGTTGGTGCAATATTAAATGAAAAAGCGATGCCTATGGCTAGCTTTGCAATCGCAACTATCGTGGTAATAGTAAAATGCGATCGCTTTTGGTGATTTTTGTTAACCACAAACAAGCAAGAGAAATCGAGCATTGACTCTAAAGAATATTATTCTATCTTGATTAGTTTTGTCTGAAACAGAAACAGAAGCCGAAAGAAAGTAAAGTTCCCCGTCAATCTTTGATGAAAAAGAAATAGAGAAGAAGTAAAACAGTCTCAGTAATCAGCTTCTACTGTTGACATATTTAGATTAAATTTAGTAGCGATTTGACTCATAACTTCTTGTTCTTCTTTATGGTTTTTAATGATAGCTAATATTAAAATTCCCGAACGCAACTCTTGGATAAAGTAAAAGCGATCGGGTGAATCTTGCTAACTTAGCCTACGAGGCTATTTATATTTAACAGTATTGAATCTCAAAAATGGATAACAATTTATTGATAAAGATCGATTGATTAGTTAGTTAAATTATCAAAAAAGTTGCTTGCTTTTTCTTTGACTGTAGTAGCATTTGCTTCTTCAGGAGAGATCATTTTACCTTCGTCTGCACTACCTTGTACGGCATTTAAACCCTTTTGCGCTTCTTTGGTCACTTCTTTAATTCCACGAGGATTAGAGCGAGCAACGTCATCTGTTTTTTCTTGAATTTTGTTTAAACTTGCTTCTCCTTCAGTGGTTTTGCTAGTTGCTGCTTGAGCGGGATAAACACTGGAGATAAATAATAATCCACACACTACTGCTGTTAAAGCTAAACGTAAAGAAGATTTTAACCAGTTGTTTAATTTACTCAATAACATAAGTTTGCCTCAATAATTTTTTAATTAACTAACTAATATCAATAATTACTTTATACCTGCATCTAACTAAAGTAATATATTTTCCTGGCAAAAATTACGTATCTGTAAGATAGAATTTTCTATCGAAATGTAGATAAAATTAGCAAAATAATCATTTTAAATAGTGTTAGAGCAACTTAGTTAAAGTAATTATGAACAATCAAACTAATCAAACTAATAGTAAAGCAAACCGCACTGTTAATAAGGGAGATATTATAAACGACTCTAAATCTTTAGCAGAAAAAAAGGAGCAAATAGCTGTAGATAGCTGGGATCCTGCTGGTCATGTTAAAGTACCTACTTATTTTCCAGTAGAAGATCAAAACGGTGAAGAAAAAGCCTTACATCATGTTAAAGATGCAGAAGAAATATCTGATGTAATTCGTCAAGCAAGAACCGATGAAAATGGCGATCGTCAATGGCGGTAGGTTGGCTTAATAGCAACAAGCAAGTAGCCAAACAAATATTTATTGGCTGCTAAATAAATGATAATTACCAAAATTACTATCAAACTATCTTACCGAGAAATTTTAGACAAAAATATAAATAACGAGGAGTTTTTGATGAACCCAACTAAATTAGCTACAGCTACTATTCTGGCTTTTAGTCTAGCTTTACCTACTGGTGCAGCTTACAGTCAAGAAAGAGAAGAAACTGTAGATCAAAACTTAAACCAAGCCGAGCAAAACATCGATAATGTCGGTGAAAATCTTCAAGATGCAGGAGAAGCCTTTGGTAACAGTATTAAAAACACTGGCGAAGCAGCCGAACAAGGGTTAGAAAATACTGGTGAGGCTATCGGGGAAGATTTAAACGACGCTGGTAATGCGATCGAGCGCAACTATAATCAGGCTGAAGAGCAAGTACGACAAACTGCTGCGGAAGCAGAAGCAAAGATTAATCAAGCTGCGGAAGCAGCACAAGCGGAAATTGCCGAAACTGCTGTGGCAATCGAGCAGAGATCTAACTGGGGCTGGTTAGGACTTCTAGGTTTATTAGGATTATTTGGTTTGGCTGGTAGAAATAAGAAAACCACTGTAGTAGAACATGGTCGAGATCTAGAGCCGATCGACAAGAGCGATCGCAGTACTATGTACAATAGCTAACTTACTGAAGTTACGCAATACAAGGAAAAATCAATGGTTAGTTGTTAGTTGTTAGTTGTTAGTTGTTAGTTGTTTTAATACCTACTACCTACTACCTACTACCTACTACCTACTACCTACTACCTACTACCTACCCTGACAGATCGATTAGTATGTAACATCAGTTAATAATTGTTGATGCTGCTATCTGTCTAAAGCTAGACGCATTTGCTTTACTCATCCCACTAGCATCTAAACAGATTAGTGAATAAAGCGATCGCTTCATCAAGGAGAATTTTGTGGCTAATAATCAAGAAATTTTAACTAATGCGTCAGGTATACCCGTACCTAGTAACACCGTATCCAAGTCTGTAGGAAAACAAGGACCTTTACTTCTAGAAGACTATACTCTTTTAGAGAAAATGGCGCACTTCAACCGCGAGCGTATTCCCGAACGAGTAGTTCATGCAGTGGGTTCTGGTGCTTATGGTAAGTTTACCGTTACCGATGATATTACCAAGTACACCAAAGCCAAATTGTTTTCTGAAATCGGCAAAGAAACCGAAATTTTTGCTCGCTTTTCTACCGTTGCTAAATCTAAAGGCGGTTCTGATATCTACCGAGACTTAAGAGGCTTTGCCGTTAAGTTCTACACCGAAGACGGTAACTGGGACATGGTGGGTAACAATACCCCAATTTTCTTTATGCGCGATCCGATGAAGTTTATGGACTTTATCCGTTCCCAAAAAGAACATCCTCAAGAACACTGGCGACACGACCAAATGTGGTGGGATTTTTGGTCATTAACTCCTGAAAGTATACATCAAGTATTGTGGTTAATGGGCGATCGCGGTGCGCCCATGGGCTGGCGACATATGAATGGCTATGGCAGCCATACTTTTAGTTTGATTAACCAGGAAAACGAACGGATTTGGGTTAAATTTCACTTTATTACCGACCAGGGTAATAAATTCTTTACTGACGAGCAATGGCGTAAAATGCAGGGTATCGAACCCCGTTGGGCAACTAAGGATTTATATAATGCCATTGAAGAGGGTAATTATCCTTCTTGGACGATGCACATCCAAACTATGACCGACGAACAGGCGCAGAATTTTCCCTGGAATCCTTTCGATCTAACTAAAGTATGGCCTCATGGTGACTTTCCTTTACAAAGAGTTGGTAAGTTTGAATTAAATCGTAACCCCGAAAACTATTTCGCGGAGGTAGAACAGGCAGCATTTTCCCCTGGTAATGTCGTTCCTGGTATTTCTTGGTCGCCAGATCGGATGTTACAGGCACGGATTATGTCTTATGCTGATGCTCATCGCCATCGTTTAAGCGTTAACTACGATCATATTCCTGTCAATCAACCCCATGGTACTAAAGCTAGCGATCCTTACCGCGATGGCTTGATGCGTACTGATGAGAACAAAGGTGGACGCATTAACTATAATCCTTCCCACGAAGGCTATCCCCAAGCAGATAAACGAGCCGAAGCACCACCCTATCATGTATCTGGAATGGCAGCACGCATCGAACTAGATGAGGAAGATCATTACGATCAGGCTCGGATGTATTACGATATGCTCGACGCTGGGGAAAAAGAGCGTTTGTATAACAATATTGCAGGTAGCTTGGGTAAATGTAGCGAAGAAGTAATTAAAGACCAAATGCAACTATTCCGTAACGTCTATCCCGAATTAGCCGACAAGGTACAAGAAGCAATATCTCAAACCGAACCCCCCAAACCAGAACCCAAACCAGCAGCAGTTTAAAGAATGAGCAAACAGGAGAGAGGAAATAGGCAATGCCCCGATCTTCTTTCCTGCAACCAGCTATAAATAAAAAAATGAATGAATCAAATTGGATCGATATTTCCTTGACCATACACCCTGAAATGCCCTATTGGCCAGATAATCCTGCTGTAGAGATCGAACCAAGTCAATGTTTGGCACATGGAGATGTCTGCAATGTTTCTAAATTAACTATTGGCACTCACACGGGAACTCATATCGACGGCATCAATCATTTTATTAAAGATGGTATGGGGGTGGATCAAATGCCTTTAGATGCAACCGTTGGTAAAGCTAGAGTAATTGAAATTAAAGACCCCAAACAAATTACCGTAGCAGAAATTGAACCTCACAATCTCCAACCAGGGGAAAGAATTTTATTTAAAACTAGAAATAGCACCCATGCTCTCAAGTCTGCCGATTTTGTCGAGGATTTTGTGCATATATCTACAGAAGCAGCCAACTATCTAGCTCAAAAACAAGTCCGCACCGTCGGTGTAGATTATCTCTCTGTTGGTGGTTATCAAGGTAATGTTGTAGAAGTCCATCACGCCCTACTGGGTTCTGGGATTTGGGCGATTGAAGGATTGGATTTATCTCAAGTCGAACCAGGGGAATATGAGTTAGTTTGTCTGCCAATTAAGTTAAAAGATGGTGATGGTGGTTTAGCACGGGGAATATTACGGCGTTGCTGAATAAAATAAATAGACCTTAGATAGATAACAGCTACGCCAAAAATTTTTAACATAAGGGCAACTAGAGAAATTATATTCTTATCAAAGAAGTCATGGAAAAATTTGCCAGGTTTGGCTATGTTGCTAAAGGTTTTGTCTATGGAGCGATCGGAATTTTGGCATTATTAGCTGCGTTTAGTCTTGGTGGTAAAACCACAGATACAACAGGAGCGTTACACGCGATCGCCGCCCAACCATTTGGACAGATATTACTCGCGCTAATTGCCATTGGTTTAGTCGGATACGTTATCTGGCGGTTTATTCAAGCTATTAACGATCCGAGAGACAAAGGCACTGATGCCAAAGGAATCTTTACTCGCTTAGGTTATGTGTTTAGCGGTATTGCCTATGCTGGAGTGGCAACTAATGCAGCTATGCTGGCAATCGGTGCTGGTAATAATAGCGGTGGTAACTCCAAACAAGATTGGACGGCAATGGTAATGGAGCAACCATTTGGTAGATGGTTGGTGGGATTAGCTGGCGCACTTACTATTGGTATTGGTTTTTGGCGACTATATCAAGCATATAAAATTAAATTTCGTAAAAAACTCAATCTCAGCGAACTTAGTTTGCAACAAAAAGACTGGTTGGTTAATGTTAGTCGCTTTGGTATTGCAGCCAGAGGTGTAGTTTTTGTTATGATTGGTTTTTTTATTTTACAAGCTGCTCGCCAATATAATCCTGAAAAAGTCAAAGGATTGGATGGTGCATTATTAACTTTAACCCAACAACCTTTTGGCAAAATATTATTAATTTTAATGGCGTTAGGGTTAGTTGCTTATGCCGTCTATTTATTGCTGCAAGCTCGATATCGTCGTATTGAAACAAATTAATTTTATTCTAGCGATCGCCTTGTTCCATTACAACTATTATTTACATATTATTCACGGTAACTTATAACTAGCTACTCGAATATTTAATTCCCCCTGTTGAGGATCGCGGGTAAAAATAAATTCTCCCGCTCGCCGTTCTTGGCGAGATAAGAAATCTATTTGCTGACGACCAAATTCTACTGGATTATCTTTAAGTTTTAGATGGGCAATAATTTCTACAGATTCTGCTGTTTCTCCCCCATAATTTACTACGGTAAAAGGTACA
>NZ_JBZNBU010000107.1:0-7809 GCF_058530065.1 Waterburya sp.
AAAGAAGCAACTAATTCTCCACCACCCAAGATCGCCAATTTAGATAAGCCTAGTTGACCCAATTGGCTCAAAGCAGATCGCCAATCAATCGATAAGCGGTCATGATTGATGGGTTCTAGAGAAATAATGCGCTCGAATTCTTGCCTGTCGCGCCATAATTTCGCCCCACTAGGAATAGTGAGCAACCATCGCGGTACTGCTTGTTGGAAAAATCGCCAGCTAGAATCCAAAACCCCCGATGCTGAAGCTATAATTTGTACTGGTTGAGGGGCTTGCGATCGCTTTTTTCTAGCTGCTATTAAATCTGGATCGGATACAGATAAGGTAGTTCCATAAGCTCTTAATGTCCCCGCACCAAAAATTACACCATCTACTAAAGAAACTTGTTTTTCTAAATGCAGTCTATCGTTAGCCGAACCAAAACGGGCAGCAGTTGCTGCTCGATCTGCTATCTTTCCATCAGCAGTCATTGCTAAAATAACAGTAATTTCCGTTTGATGATTCATATATTTGTGCCGTAAATTAACCTAATGGCTATCATACAAATACAACAATAGAGATATAGTTATAGTATAAGCGTGCGCCTCGATCTTTTCTTATGAAACCAGGTCAATCTTCTTTCCGACGAATATTACTTTCGCGCATTCTTTTGGTTAGCGTTCCAATTTTGTTGATTGGAGTTTATGTCACTTATAGAAAAGCTCGTTCTGCTTTTTTAGAAACTGCCAGACAAAACTTAACAGAAAGTGCAGTAAGAAAAGGAGATTTGGTCAAACAGTCTATAGATGCTTTACGGAGTAATCTAGCTACTGCTAGCGATGCGGCAATTTCTCGTTCGGATATGCTCGATCCAGAATTATTAATCGATCAACTCAAAGAAGTTTTGCCCACAGAAATTTTATGCGCTCAGATTACCGATCTCACTCTCAATCAAGTTACTGCCACTACTTGCCAAGAACCAATTGAGTTAGAAAGTAGTAGTTGGAAAAAAAAGAAACAGCGAATTTTAACTACTGCTTCTCAAACAAGTGTTAAGCTCCTCTTGCCTTCGACTTCTTTACTTAGAGATGGGCAAAATACTACAGATAATCCCTTGCGCAAACAACTCAAGTTGTGGCTAACCGCACCAGTTTACGATCGCAACGGGGATTTGCGCTATGCTTTGAGCGTCCAATCGGCTCTTTTAACCCAAGAAATTACCGAACCAGGATCTTTGGAAGGCTACCCTGTAGTGATCGATCGCAACGGTACTATTTTAGCTCATCCTTTTGAACAGAGAGTAGGACGTAACATCAAACAAATGCCCGATGCTCTCAGGTTGAGTACTTTACTCGACAATGCGATCTCCGATAAACCAGATTTTCTGCATCTATTTTATTTAGAAAATGATGGAGTTGAAGTTGTAGCGGGATATAGTGCAATTCCTTCTCCCATAACTCAAGAAGTGGGAGATCAGTGGATCATTTTAGCAGTTAGTCCTCTCGATGCTGCCCTAGAACCTCTAAAAGATATTCGTCAAGCTTTGGTAGGAATGACTTTAGGATTAATTGCAGCTAGCTCTTTGGTAACTTTATACTTATCCCGCGAATTGGCTCGTCCTCTAGAACAAATTCGCGACTATTCTCTGCGGGAAGAGCGTTTGCATGGAGATAGTAGTTCGTCTTTAGGACTTGAGGAAGAAGAATCAAGCTCTAATTCCCAAAAACTGCCAGAGAATTTTCAAATTCGAGAATTCAATCAGCTTTCTGTTGCCCTCAATGATATGGTCAGTAGACTTCGGGCTTGGGGAGATGAAATTGTTTCTGCTTGGAAAGAAGCCCAAGCTGCTAATAAATTGAAGAGTGAATTTTTGGCTACTACTTCCCACGAATTGAGAACCCCCCTCAACGGTATCATTAATTGCATTCGTATTGTTCGAGATGAATATTGCGATAGTAAAGAAGAGGAGCGAGAATTTTTACAACAGGCAGATGATGCAGCGATTCATTTGTTGGGCATTATTAATGATGTATTAGATATTTCTAAGATTGAAGCGGGCAAAGTATCGGTAAATACGACCAGAGTAGATTTGAAGAAGATACTCAACGAAGTAATCGATCTGCACTTAGTTTCTATTCAGCAAAAAAAACTAGAGTTAATAACCCCTGTATGGGAAGAAGATATTTTTGTTTTAGCCGATCCTGCCAAACTCAAACAAGTCTTGATCAATATTATTAGTAATGCCGTCAAGTTTACCGACAGTGGCAGAATCAGTATAGAGACCATCTCGAACGCTCCAACTAAAGATTTTAAATCGGTAGAGGATCGTTTTTATGCCCTCGATCGCAGCCAGAGAAGTGATTTTGAAGAGCTTGAAACAATATCCAGTGATGATTTTTATCGCAGTGAAATTTCTCCTCTAGAAGCTACTCACTTATCGATTGGCGATCGCCAAAATCTATCCGAATCCGAATCATGCAGTCTCAATCCTGAAGTAGTCCTGATTGTTGAAGATACGGGGATTGGTATCGATATAAGCCAACAAGATAAACTATTTAACCCCTTTGTCATGGTGGATGGCTCGACTACCCGAAAATTCGGCGGTACTGGTTTGGGCTTGGCTATTTCCCGTAACTTGCTGGAATTAATGAATGGTTCTATTTCTTTATATAGTGCGGGAGAAAATCAAGGTACTACTGTTAAAATAACCCTACCTTTAGTAAATCCATAACCGAACTCAGGTTAAGTAGTCCGATCTATAAGTTATATTTTCAAGGTTGGGTAATATTCCCCATAAAGACGATTGTCTCGGTAATATCATCGCGAATCGCCAAAAAGAAAGGACGATTGACGTTCATGTTGAAAGAATTATTTTCAGGTTGAAGGGAGGTAATGCGAATACCAATAGAAGTTACTCCTGCTGCTTCAGTACCTTCTTCGTTAACTTCAATGTAGGTTTTGTGCTTAATATTATCCACTGTTACAGGAGTATCTGTCATAGCCGAAAAATTGGCACTTTGAGGAGCGAAGATTTGATTCAAACCTAAAGCAGATAATGATTCGGGTAAATCTAGTTCGTATTCCAATTGAAAGCGAGGAATAGTGATATCTCCTGACTGCGATCGCATTTTACTCAACCATTCTTGCCAATTATCATTATTTAGTTGTTGGTTGAATTCAGCCAGACTACTATTTTCAGCGGGGAGAAAAATATACATTCCCAATTCTTCTTTTTCTCCATAGGGCAATCTGACTGCCTGAAAGCGATCGCTTTGATAGTAGCGATAATTTCCCTTTTGATTCATCATCGGTATAGATCGCTCGGAATTGGGAGTGGTATGAAAAGGCAGATCGGTAGTTAGATCGAGATCGAATTTATTCGACCAAATGCCCTTAAAGTAAATCGCATTAATTAAATATAGTGCGTCTTCTGAAGAAGTAGAATCAATAATTTCGGGAATTTTATTATTAGTGTTTTTTGCCACCCAGTCATTGATAATATTTTTACTACGAGAGTCGGCAAAATCTAGATTGCTAACTTTTGCTTGATAAAAATCCTGCGCCCCATTAAGAAACTGTTGTTTGAGGCTAATATTTTTGTTGATCCACAGAGAATTAGCAATCGCCAAAGTAACATTAGGATCGGCAGTTTTCAGAGTCTCAATTAATTGCTCATAGCTAAGATCGATCGCATCAGGCTCTAAAGATTCTAACTGCAAAACATCGGTCAATTCCATTTTAGTTGCGCCATCTGTACCGCTTCTAGTCATGGCTAAAGCGATCGCAATACTACTAGGGGAAATTAACAGATTATCTTGTGGCTGCTGTTGTTGAATTTGGCTAAATAAGTTAAATCCAAAACTATTACTCGCACTAGCTACTCGACTCATTTGAGTTTCTATTGTTTCTCTCTCGGCTACAAGTTGATAAGACGAAGTAGGGGAAGTATTCAATTTATCTGAATCAATGGAATTAACTTCTTGTTGAGATGCCATAATTGCTAAAGCCAACAGTAAGCTGACACCAAGAGTTCCTAAAGTAGTATTGCGATTCATTAGAAATATAGATTGAGATAGTGTAGAGGCTTGGGCATGAAGACAAATTTTATTTATATTATGTTCCCCAAGGATATTATCTTGAAAGACTATCCAGAGCAAGCACTACGATAATCTATCTCGCCAATAGAATATTGTGGACATAGATTGGTCAGCCATGTTAGAAAAACTTCAGCCATAATCGATTCTAAATCGATAACTAAAGCGATTGGAATGAATTAACCTGGATTTTGTTTTAATCTATGTTATCTATATCTAAGATTAAAGTAGTAATAACATAAACTGTTTGAAAAACAATTTTAGCCAAAATATTACTGGAGGTAATAAAAGAGCGTGAATTTTCTGGAAATAATTGAAAAGGGTGGTATTTCAATGTATCCCCTATTATTGCTTTCAATCTTATCAATCTCCACGATTTTAGAGCGATTATTGTTTTGGTCAAGAGTTGTTTTTAAAGAGAAAAAAATCTTTAACCGCATTATGGAAGCTGCCGAAAGAAACTGGGATTTGGTGGGCAAAATCGCTCAAGAATATATTAATCATCCTTTAGGCAGTTTTGTCTATTCTCCTTTCAAAATGTCCGATCCAGATCCAGATATGTTTCACATTGCCCTAGAGTCGGCAGCAGAAGAACAATTAGCTAGAATGCGTAAGGGAGATAAAGTATTAGAGGCTATAATTGCTCTTTCTCCCTTATTAGGCTTGTTTGGAACGGTATGGGGTCTGATTCAAGCTTTGAGTTCGATTAAAATTAGTGACTTGGGGACAGCAGATTCTTCTGGAGTAACTCTGGGTATTGGGGAATCATTGATTTCTACCGCAGTCGGTTTATTAGTAGCGATTATCAGTTTGAGTTTTTATCGCTTGTTTCAAGCCTTTTGGGTAAATCAAATCAGGATTTTGCGTCGCATGGGAAGTCGTCTGGAGGTTATGTATCGCGATCGCTGGAGCAAACTAGAATCGGGAGAATTAGATCCAGTAGAAGGGGTGATTCCAGGAGATGACGAATATTCTTTTATTAAAATTAAACCACCCAATCAGTAAGTAGCAAGTAGTAAGTAGCAAGTAGCGAGTAATTATTGTGAGTTCTAAAAGAAAATATAAACCCAAACCCATACAGCCAATGAAACTTTGGCAGGATGATAGTCAATCTAGCGGAGCAAATATCGAAATTTTGCCGTTAATTGACGTTATTTTCTGTATTTTGACTTTTTTTATTTTGGCAGCAGTCAATTTTTCTCGCCAACAGGCGATTAGTTTAGATTTACCTCAAGCTAAGACTGGTACTCCTCAATTACAGAATATTTTAATTGTCACCATAGACGATCTCGGTCAGTTATATGTAGATAAAGATCTCGTCAGTCGTAGCGATTTGGCTTGGGAAATAAAAAAATATAATCAGGCTAACCCCAATGGCTTGATGACCCTGTATGCAGCCAAAAACTCTACCTACAGGGAAGTAGTAGAAGTACTCGATATACTCCGAGAAGTAGGAGGCGATCGCGTGGCTTTGGCCACACTCCCCGAAGGTTCTCAAGCACCCACTCAACCTGCGACTCCTGGAGTCAATCCCGCTATTCCTGGTAGCGTTAATCCTTTTACCAATCCTCCCCAACCCCCTGGACAATAGTAAATCACTAGAGCAGGAACAAAGCGATCGCATCTATTGCCGATAGACGGAATTATTGTTTCTACAAGGAAAAAAACCAATATTATCCAGTAAATACAACTTCTGACTCAAAACCAGTCAATCATGAGAAAAATAATTATCCAATTCTGCCACTAATATAATCTTCAGTTTGCTTGTTTAAAGGTTTATTAAATACATCTTTAGTTCTGCCAAACTCAATTAACTCCCCAAGATACATAAATGCTGTATGGTCGGAAATACGAGCAGCTTGCTGCATACTGTGAGTGACGATCAAAATAGTGACCCTATCTTTGAGCATTCCCATCAATTCTTCGATACTAGCGGTAGCAATGGGATCTAGAGCAGAAGTAGGCTCGTCAAACAACACGATTTCAGGGTCTGCAACCAAAGCACGAGCGATACACAAACGCTGTTGCTGTCCCCCTGAAAGATTATATGCCGATTCATTGAGACGATCTTTAACCTCATCCCAAAGTGCGGCACCTCTAAGGGCATCTTCTACTTTTTCATCCATGAGACGACGATTGTTGATGCCTCGTACTCTCAAGCCATAGGCAACATTTTCGTAGATCGATTTGGGAAAAGGGTTGGGCTTTTGAAACACCATACTAATCCGCATCCGCACTTCAATGGGATCGATTTTGCGCCCCAGAATATTAGTGTCTTTGTCCAGCCAAATAGCACCAGCATAACGATTGCCTGGATAAAGATCGTGCATCCGATTGAAACAGCGCAAAAAAGTCGTTTTACCGCAACCAGAAGGTCCAATTAATGCCGTAACGCTATGCTCTGGGACGGTCATATTGATGTTTTTCAGGGCGTGAAAAGAACCGTAATAAAAATCGAGGTCTGCTACCTCTGCTTTGGGAATAGAAATAACGTGTTCTTGTGAATTATTAATTACCATTTGATATCTTTACGTAGTTGATAGCGGAGAAAAATTGCGATCGCATTAATGCCCAGAGTCATAAAAATTAGTACAGTACCCGCCGCCGCCGCGTTGATTTCAAAAGCAGCTTGGGGACGAGATACCCAGTTAAACATTTGAATGGGCATCACTGTAAAGGGAGATTGCAACCATTGAAAAGAGATAAAGGGAAATTCGCTACTAACAGGAGGTTCGGGCAAGAAAGCAATAAAGGTTAACGCGCCAATGGTAATGATCGGGGCAGTTTGACCGATCGCTCTGGACAAGCCAATAATTACTCCCGTCAAAATACTACCAAATGAATAGGGCAGTATATGATCCCAAATAGTTTGCCATTTGCTCGCACCCAAAGCATAAGCAGCTTCCCGCAGACTGTTAGGGATGGCGCGAATTGACTCTCTGGTGGTAACAATTACCACAGGCAAGATTAGCAACGCCAAAGTTAAACCAGCAGATAAGATACTCTGTCCTAAGCCTAATTCGTAGACAAATAAACCTAATGCCAGCAAACCATAGATAATAGAAGGAACGCCAGCTAAATTGGTTACATTGATTTCAATTAAGTCTGCTAGCCAGTTTTTTTTCGCATATTCTTCAAGATATACTCCCGAAGCTACCCCTAAAGGAATAGCAGCAAATGCCGTTACGATCATGACCAAAAGCGTACCTACCCAAGCAGAGAGAATTCCTGCTCTAGAAGCGCGACGGCTGGGAAAAGAAGTAAAAAATTCAGGAGTAATTCTCTCAGCCCCCTGAATTGCCATTTTAATTGTTAAGGTCAGCAGAATTACGGTGGCAATAGTAATTACTATGATTCCAATGAGAGCAAATAAAGTATTAATCAACTTACGACGATTAATATTAGCCCGCATTTTCTGAAGATCTGATTGAGACATTGATGTGAAAGAATAAAGTCTGTAATCTAATATATTTCGCGGTATTTTTTAGCCAGGAAGTGACCGAGGAAGTTTAAGAACAAAGTCATTAAAACCAAAGTTAGTCCCGCAGCAAAGATCGTCTGATATTCCAGAGTGCCGTGGGGTAAATCCCCCAAACTAACTTGGGCAATATAAGAAGTAATGGTTGCAGCCTGATCGAAAGGATTAAAAGTCAAATTAGGTCTTAACCCTGCTGCGATCGCCACAATCATTGTCTCTCCCACTGCCCTAGATGTACCCAAAATATAGGAAGAACTA
>NZ_JBZNBU010000108.1:0-25118 GCF_058530065.1 Waterburya sp.
CGACAAGCTCTATTTCACTGCTAATGATGGGGAAAATGGTAACGAATTATGGGTCACTGATGGCACCACAGAAGGTACTCAATTACTAGCAGATATTCGTCCTGGTAGTAGTAATTATGGCTATGTTTATGGTTCTTATGCTAGTGATTTTGTTGAATTTAACGACAAGCTTTATTTCACCGCTGATGATGGAGAAAATGGTCGAGAAATCTGGGTTACTGATGGCACTATAGAAGGCACTCAATTAGTTGCAGATATCCGTCCTGGCATTGACTTTAACATTTATCCGTATGGTTCTTATGCTGAGAATTTGACTGTCATTGGTGATGAATTATTCTTTAGTGCCGATGATGGGGAAAATGGTCGAGAACTATTTAAACTAACTGTTGAAGATCCCATTAACATTATTATTGGTAATAATCGAGCTAATAACCTGGTTGGTACAGACGGTGCAGATCGAATTGATGCCTTAGAAGGTAAAGATACCGTGGACGGTGGTGCTGGTAATGATATTTTGAATGGTGGAGATGGGAGAGATCTTCTCAATGGAGAAACTGGTTTAGATATTTTAGTTGGTGGAGGTGGCAGAGATACTTTGAATGGTGGTGCTGACGATGATACTCTTTTCGGTGAAAATGGCAGGGATAGTTTAACTGGTGGCACTGGAGATGACTTTTTATCGGGGGATAATGGCAAAGATACAATTGATGGCGGTGTTGGTTCGGATACTTTAGTTGGAGGAGATGGAGGAGACACATTTATACTAAGGTCTGGTGAAGGAGAAGATATAATTATTGATTTTCAAGTGAGGATAGATAGCATTGGTTTAGGAGGAAGTCTTGAATTTACCGATTTGATCCTTTCGGGAAATACAATTCAAGCTGGTGACGAACTATTAGCTACCCTTGATGGCATCAATACTGAAAATCTAACTTCTGATAGCTTTGTAACGATCTAGACCAATGATTTGTGGGAGATTTAGTATTTCTGAGTCTCCTTTTTTATTTCTACTTTTGACCCTACTGTGTCGCCCCTTCTATTAATAAATACTAAGGTTATTCTTTACTTAGACGATAATCTTTGATCTTGAGGGGAATTCTGACTTGATGTTTTTTTAAGCGATCGCTTGGATTAAAATCTAGAAGTTCCAAACTTTCTAATAAAGCATTTTCAATGGCAGGAGATCGATCCTCGGCTAACATCAATTGAAAATATTCAATAGATTGAGCATAATATTCTGCTGGCAAATTGTTACCAAGCAATAAACGAGTCAAGCGTCTGATAGCAACTAGACGTTTTAAAGGTTCTAGATCGCTTAAATCTGCTACCAAGCGATCGTATTCAGTTTCTATACTATTATCTTTTTTTTGTCGTAAAGACCAAAATAAAACCGATAGAGTAGTCAAACTAGCAATTCCTTGTAAAATCGCTCCCGTTGCCAACCATTGATTTTCCGCATCCGCCCAAATAGAAGCAGCCAAATAAGTGCAAAACGAACCTACCGCACCACTACCCACAGCTAAAATCAATTGACGATTCGAGCCTGCCAAAAATTTCTGCCATTTTTGCCAGTAGCTTTGCCAATAAGGATTTTGCAGTAAATAACTAAAACTCATTAAGCTCATTCCTACTGTAGTAGCTAGAAATAGTTTCCAATTCCAGCACCACAACAAGGCAACGATCGCAACTAGAATTAACCAGCCACTTATATTACGTAACTGCTTATCTTTTATCAATAAATTTAACGTTTTCTGTCGGCTAGAAAATGTTTTGGACACAGATATTCACCATTACCAATCACGCTCGGATAAGTTAGAGCATCACTACTCTATTGTCGATTGAGACTAAGATGTAACTCAGTAATACTACTCAATCTTGTTTACTTTTGCTAGTGTACTTTATTCCACCATCTACCGTAAGCCATTTGCATTAAACCTTACATCTCTATAAACATAGCGATCTAAAAAAATACCGAATATCATCGATCTTATAGATAAAAAAATTAAGTTCAGAATTTTAAAAAATGTCAGAAGCATTAATCGGCAATATTTTTGTTTATTCTCTAATTCCTGGAACGATCGCTTTAACTATATTTGAGAAAAAAGGTAGAAATGGTTTTCAAGGATTTTTATTGGGTGCATTGCTGAGTTATTTGGGAGTTGCGATCGCTTTATTTTTACCCAGTCAGAAAAAGAGCCTCAAAGAAAAGAAAAATCGACATATTGACGAAAGACAGAAAACTATCGGACTAATTAGAGGAACGATGAAAACCTGCACTAGTTGTGGTGAAATAGTAGACATGGATTTATTTGTCTGTCCCCACTGTCAAAAATATGCTTGATTACAATCAGGAATCTAAGGTGAAATTTTTATTTAGAGAAAGCAGCATAAAAAATCTCTCTTCCTTTCAAAGCTTAAAACTCTTGGTTTCAGACTGGAAGCGGTTTATTGTGATTTAAGAAAAAATTAATAATATGTTTAATAGATCCAGTTTTAGAAGAGGGAAAATGATTAAGATATACAATCAAAAATTTTCAAGCAATCATGGTTAAAACGCCAGACTGGGTAAAAAATAGCATTTTTTACCAAATATTTCCCGATCGCTTTGCCAAAGGAAAGGCTACCATCAAAGGACAGTGGGAAGCCTCTCAACACGAAGGTTGGGACGCTACCCCCACCTATCAAGGATACAAAGGAGGTAATCTCTGGGGAGTAATCGAAAAATTAGACTATTTGGTCGATTTGGGCATTAATGCCCTTTACTTTACGCCAATTTTTCAGTCTGCCTCCAATCATCGCTATCATACCCACGACTACTATCAAGTAGATCCTATGTTGGGGGGAAATGTTGCTTTTGATGCTTTGATTGAAGCTACTAAAAAAAGAGATATTAAAGTAGTGCTAGATGGAGTATTTAACCATGCCAGTCGGGGTTTTTTCTTTTTTAACGATATTCTAGAAAATGGCCCTAGTTCTCCTTGGTTAGATTGGTTTAAAGTTACTGCTTGGCCCCTATCCGCTTATGATGGCGCAAAACCAGCTAACTATGAAGGCTGGATCGGCGATCGCGCTTTACCCGAATTCAACCACGACAATCCTCAAGTTAGGGAATACATCATGCAGGTGGCAGAATACTGGCTGTATAAAGGGATTGATGGCTGGCGGTTAGACGTACCGAACGAAATTGATACTCCTGGATTTTGGCAAGAATTTCGCGATCGCGTTAAGGCGGTAAACCCCGAAGCCTATATTGTGGGAGAAATTTGGGGAGATGCTAGCCATTGGCTAGATGGTACTCAATTTGATGGGGTAATGAATTATCGTTTTACCGAACCTACTATTGCTTTTGCTGGAGGAGAAAATTACGATCCTAAATATTGTCAGCATGAACTTCGCCCCTATCCACCCATTTCAGGCAATGAATATGCCACCAGAATTAATGACTTACTCCAGTTATATGACTGGGAAATCCAACAGACACAATTGAACCTTCTAGACAGCCACGATACTCCTAGAATGATTACGACAGTAGGAGAAGATAAAAGTAGTTTTATTCTTTCTACCTTATTGTTAATGACTTTTCCAGGCACGCCGAGTATTTTTTATGGAGATGAAGTCGGCTTAGGAGGAGGCAAAGATCCTGATTGTCGTCGTGGTTTTCCCAAAACTGAAAAATGGGATGTGGAAATTCTCAAAATCTATAAAGAATTAATTGCTCTGCGTCATCAATATGCTGCTTTACGAACGGGTAAATATAAAATTCTTTATGCCAATGAAACTATTTATGTCTTTGCTCGTATTTTAGAAGGTGAAGAAGTAATTGTTGCAGTTAACGTCGGTAAGGAACAATCGGTAGTTACTTTTGCCGTGACAGAATTGCAATCTCACCCCGATAATCTTGCCTGGGGTTCGGGAAGATTGGCTTGGCACAACAATCCCGAAGATCGCCAGTTAGAAATTACCATCCCTGCTAGAAATGGGTTGATAATTATCTAACTTATTAGCAATCGGCAAAAAAACAAGGAATTAAATTTCTTTACCCGTTAAAGCGACTGTCGAGGGTGCACGACTACTTATCTAACTCTAGCCAGTTTTTTCCCCTGCAAAAGCCTGATAGTCTAGGCTAGTTAATAGAAATGAATCGAGGAGCAAGACTCTATGTTAGACCAACAGGCAAAAAAAACAATGTTACGCAAAATCCCTCACGGATTGTATATCTGTGGCGTTAAAGAGGGAGAAGAAATGAATGGTTTCACTGTTAGCTGGTTAATGCAAGCTTCTTTTGAACCTCCTTTAGTAGTTAATTGCGTCAAAAAAGGAACTACTTCCCACGAAATGATTAAAAATACTCAAGTGTTTGCCATCAGCTTTTTAGAAGAAGGACAAAAAGATTTGGCAGCGTCTTTCTTTAAACCTAAAACTCGTGTAGGTAATAAATTTGAAGATGTAGAATTTTATGAGGGAGAGGCTACAGGTTGCCCAATTATTAAAGACTCTTTGGGTTATGTCGAATGTCAGGTAGTCGGTGCGGTGGAAAAAGGCGACCATACAGTATATGTAGGAGAAGTAATTGCTTCGGGCATTCACCGCGAAGGTAATCAGCTATTATTATCTAGTACTGGCTGGGAGTATGGCGGATAAATTAGCTATTCCTCCTACTTATTTTTGGTAAATGGGAATCCGTAATTTAGTTGTAAGAGTCTGTCATAAATTTGGCTTTTTTTCCTCAGCTGTTGATGTCAAACTCTTACTCCTTTATCTATAGCCATACCAAATAATTGCAGTTTATTGCATTTTCCGTCGTTTCCACGATCTAATAAATTTGGGAAATTTAGAGATCGCCGTAACCAAAAGACCGATCGCCAGGGCTGCTGCGAGAAAGGGTAAGACGATCGCCAAAATAGACAATACCCCAGAACTTAAGGCTTCGGTAGTAGCAACTAAAAAATTCCCCGTACCTCCCGTCATTCCTGTAGATGCCACTCTAGTCATAGCAGTAAAAGTTTCAATAATACCCGCCGTACCTCCACCAGCGATCGCAGCGATACTCCATTGCAGGAGAGGGTTAACATCCCCCAGATTAGCAGCAGTTAATAAAGTTCCCACGGCTACAGCAGTAGGGATTTCAATGGTATCTAAAAAATTATCGACTACAGGAATATAATATGCCAAAATTTCTACAATCGTAGCTATAGCTAGAGCGATCGCTGTGGGGTATGTCCCCACCCATTGAAAACCCGAAGCTAGTTCTAAGTCGCCATAAATAGAAGCTAAACTCATCACTAAAGGAGGGAGGAAAATTCTAAACCCAGAAGCTGCGCTGAGAGTAATTTCCAGACAAAGTGCCACAATAATTTCCATAAAATTAATACAATAATAATTATCTTTTTTAGTTTACGACTGCTTATATTATTGACGTAGTTAAGGGATTGTTTTGTTTCTCGAACGATCTAAGTGATATCTCAAGGCAATTTTCAATATCAAACAGCAAGTTAATAATGGTCGAATATCAAGTAGGAGGGAGTCTCAATTTTAATTCCTCTACCTATGTAACCAGAAAAGCAGATCGAGAACTTTATCAAGCATTATTAAAAGGAGAATTCTGCTACATATTTAACTGTCGTCAGATGGGTAAATCTAGTTTGCGAGTTCGAGTCAAAAACCGTTTAGAACAGCGGGGATATGCTTGTGTCTCCCTAGATATGACCAATATTGGCTCTCAAGCGATCGCGCCAATGCAATGGTACAAAAGCCTGGCATCAGAAATGTGGCGAGGTTTGGATCTGATGGGAAAAGTTTCTCTAAAAACTTGGTGGCAAGAACATTCCGATCTTTCTCCGATTCAACAACTTAATTTATTTATTAGCGAAGTAATCCTCACAGAAATTACCGCCGAAAAGATATTTATTTTTATCGATGAAATTGATAGTGTTTTAAGTTTAGATTTTGCTACGGACGACTTTTTTGCTTTAATCCGTTATTTCTATAATGCTAGAGCCGAAAATAAGCAATTCGACCGCCTCAGCTTTGCTTTATTTGGCGTAGCTACCCCAGGAGAATTAATTAGAGATTCCAGTCGGACTCCCTTTAACATCGGTCGGGCGATCGAATTGACTGGATTTACCGCCCAAGAAGCTCGACCGTTGATGTGTGGTCTGCAAGACGTATTTCAAAACCCAAAAGTAATTTTAGAAGACATTTTACATTGGACTGGGGGACAACCTTTCCTAACCCAAAAACTCTGTCAGTCAATCGTCAGTACGGTCAAAAATAATCCCTTTTGCCCTCTGCCTGGATACGATATAGAGTGGATTGAAAGTATCGTACAGGATAAAATTATTACTAACTGGGAATCCCAAGACGAACCAGAACATTTTAAAACAGTTCGCGATCGCTTGCTCAGAGAGGAACAAACCAGCAGTCGTCTGTTAGGATTGACCGAACAAATTCTAATTCAAGGTTCGATTCCCGCCGATGATAGTCCCGAACAAAGATTGCTATTGCTGACTAATTTAGTAGTTAAATCAAATCAGAAACTAGTAATTCGCAATCCAATTTATCAACAAATTTTTAATCTAGATTGGGTCTACCAACAATCAGATAAATTATGTCCCTACAGTAGAGAACTAAAATTTTGGGTGGCTTCTCAGTGTCAGGATCGCTCTCGTCTTTTGCGGGGTCAGGCTTTAGAAGACGCTCAAACCTGGGCTAATAACCACAACATCAGTCAAATAGAATATCAATTTTTGAATGCTTCTCAAGAGGAAGAACAGCAAGAATTACGTCAAACTCTAGAGTTTAAAAGACTCCAAGAAGTAGAAACTCGTCTGATTCAAGAACAAAAATTAGCCAAAACTCAAAGATTTTTATTGAGTACTGTGGGTGCAGCTTTGGCGATTTCTTCAATTTTGGGCATTACTGCCTATAGCAATTACCAACAAGCCAGAAACAACGAAATTAAAGCTGAAAATAATAAGCTACAGGCTTTGATAACTTCCGCAGAAAGTTTGTTTGATTCCGAACAACGTTTTGCTTCCCTGGTCGAAGCAATTAAAGCCAAACAAGATTTTAAAAAACTTAATAAAACTGACCCCGAAATCGCTTCGGGAATAGATTTAGCATTGCAACAAGCAGTTTATAATGCAAACGAAAAAAATACTTTTATCGATCACAAAGATATTGTTAACAGCGTTAGTTATAGCCCAGATGGCAACTTGATTGCGTCTGCAAGCTCTGATAATACAGTAAAAATTTGGCGGGCAGATGGCAAGCTACTTCATACGATTGAAGGACATCAAGATTCTGTAGTTGATGTGGCTTTTAGCCCCACCCAAGATTTGCTGGCTTCTGCTGGTGAAGATAATACAATCAGGCTGTGGAATCGAGAGGGAAAGCTAAAAAATACCCTCAACGGACATCGAGGTAGCGTACATCGGGTAGTTTTTAGTCCCCAAGGAGATAAAATTGCTTCTGCTAGTGAAGATAAAACTGTCAGATTGTGGAATAACAAAGGAGGCTTGATAAATGTCTTAGTCGGTCACAAGAAAGAAATTTTAGCGGTGGCTTTTTCTGCGGACGGTCAAATTATTGCGACGGGAGATCGAGGGGGCATTATCAAATTATGGGATACTTCAGGCAATATATTACATACCTTTACCGCTCACAAACTCCCCATTCGCGGTATCGATTTTAGTCCAGATGGTCAAACTCTAGTAACTGGTGGTGACGATAACACGGCTCGCATTTGGCAGTTGGATGGAAAATTAATCAAAATTCTCGCAGGATACGAAGCCCCAGTCACAGGGGTGAAGTTTTCTCCTGATGGCAGAATTATTGGTACTAGTAGTTGGGATAAGACAGTCAAACTTTGGTATCCTAATGGCACTTTGCATTCTATCTTGGCAGGACATCAAGGCAGAGTTTGGAGATTGGTCTGGTCTCCCGATGGTTCGACTGTTGCCACTGCAGGTTGGGATAATAAAGTCAAACTTTGGCAGATTGACGATCCTCTGGTTACTACTTTTTACGGACATAAAGCTAGTATTTTGAGCGTGGATTTTGCCCCCCAAGGAAATTATCTGGCTACGGCTTCCGACGATCGCACTGTCAAACTTTGGAAACTGGATGGTACTGTTGAAACCAACTTTCAAGGACACAATGCAGAAACCTACGAAGTTGCCTTTAGTCCCGATGGCAATTTACTCGCATCTACCAGTTTAGATCGGACGATTGAATTGTGGCGCAAGGACGGTAGTTTGCAACATACTTCCCTAGGACACAATGCTCCTGTCAGCGATGTTGATTTTTTCCAAGATGGTAAAAGTTTTATTTCCAGTGGCTATGATAAAACCATTCGATTTTGGCAATTAAAGCCATTTCTCAAGGGTATTACAGCAGTTTTGCAGCGAACTATTTTTGCTCATGAAGCTATTATTACAGATATTGATATTAGCCATGACGATCGCTTAATTGCTTCGGTCAGTCACGATCGCTATCTCAAACTTTGGCGTAGTGATGGCAGTCTAATTAATGAAATTCTTGCCGATAATACTGGATTGCGATCGGTTTCTATTCATCCCGAACGACCAATTATTGCGACTGCTGGCAAAGAACAAAATATAAAATTATGGAATTCTCAAGGAGAATTGATTAGAACCATTGAAGGTCACTCGGCAATAGTTTTAGATGTGGAGTTCAGTCCCGATGGTAGCAAAATAGCCTCTGCTAGTGCTGACAATACAATTAAAATTTGGGATTTGCAAGGTAAATTATTAACTACTTTGCGGGGACATCGCGGTCGCGTCTGGAATGTGGCGTTTAGTCCTGACGGTAAAAAGTTAGCCAGCGTTTCGGAAGATAAATTAGTCAAGCTGTGGGATTTAGAACACATTCTCAATCTAGATCCTCTTACTTATGGTTGCAATTGGATTGAGGACTATCTCAAAACTAATTCTCGCGTTCGAGAACAAGAAAATAGCGATCTTTGTCAATAAAAAAACATCTAAAAAAAGACAGGTGTTTAAACCTGCCTTGATTTGTTATTTAATTTCAGCTAAATAAATTAGAAGTTCATTTCTGCTGCTTGAACTCTTTCTACTTGTTTCTTCTTAACAACTAGTAGAATTTGGCAAATCATGATACCGCCTACAAAAGCCATCAAACCACCAATACGAGCGGGACTTTGTAGCACAACTTCCGCATCCATTTGACCGAAACCACCAACGTTAGGATTGTTAGTTAAAGCTTCGCCAGCAGCGATTTCTTGACCTTCCGCTACGATTAATTCTGGGCCTGCGGGGATAGCATCGGTGACAGTACCATCAGCAGTATCGATCGTCACTTCGTAACCACCAGTTTCTTGGGATGCGATCGCAGCAATCGTACCAGCAGCAGAAGCTTTAATCTGGTTGTTGTTGCTAGCTTCTCCAGTAGGATAGACTTGACCGCGTCCGCGGTTAGCACCTAGGTGAACTGCATATTTACCAAAGTTGATGTTTTTATCAGTTTTGGGATCGGGAGATAGTACGGGGAAAGTGATCTCTTGATATTGGTCTCCAGGTAGAGGACCAACGATGACTACGTTTTCTTCACCTTCTTTGTACTGTTGGAAATATACACCGCCAACTTCTTCCTTCATTGACTCAGGAATGCGGTCTTCGGGAGCGATTTTAAATCCTTCAGGTAACATCAATACCGCACCAACGTTTAAACCCCCTTTAGAACCGTCTCCTAGCACCTGCTGACTTTCAAGGTCATAAGGAATTTTAACTACAGCTTCAAATACAGTATCGGGTAGAACAGATTGAGGAATCTCAACTTCTGCTGGTTTTTCTGCTAAGTGACAGTTAGCACAGACAATTCTACCCGTAGCTTCTCTAGGAGTTTCGGGTGCGGTTTGTTGCGCCCAAAAAGGATAAGCAGCAGCAGATTGGGAAACTGCCAAGTCACTGGCGAAGAAAATAGCTACAGTCGCGATCGCAACTACAGCAGATTTAGCAATTACAGCCTTGGCAAAGTTTAATACTGCCAATGGTTTTAGTGTTCTCATTTGTTTTGTCAACAATCTCAAAAAAATTAATAGAGATGAATAATATTTGGTATGGAGCAAAAAAAGTTGTTGTTTATTTTATGTCCAGTAAGGCTTATCACCAGTACGGAAATCAGTTTCAGTCCATTGGGTAAAGACTAATTTATCGTCTTTTTCTTCAGCATTAACCAATGCCAAAGATAGAGGCGCAGGACCTCTAACTACTTTACCTGTCTCGTCATATTGAGAACCATGACAAGGACACATAAATTTGTTTTCACTAGCATTCCAAGGTACGACGCAACCTAAGTGAGTACAGACAGCATTGATACCGTAGTTACGTAGAGTTGAATCTCCTTCAATCACAACATAAGTAGGATCGCCTTTCAAACCTTGAGCCAAAGTGCGATCGCCTGCTTGATGAGTTGCTAAAAATTCGCTGACAATGATGTCATTACCCAATGCGTCTTTAGCAGTTACACCACCACCAGCACCGCCACCAGTGTTGGGAATGAAATAATTTACTACTGGATATAAAGCTCCCAAGGCTACTCCTGTGATTGAGCCAAAAGTGAGCAAATTCATAAATTGTCTGCGTCCCATGTCGGGGACGTTATTGTCCTCGTTGGGAACATTACCAGAAACTTGAGCCATAACTATAGATTAATTGTATTTTTTTCTAAAGGTAGGATAATGACTGGGAGATCTCTAAAGTCTTTCTAGTTAAAAGAATTTATTTAGTTCTCCTATCTTAAAACTTGCGTAGATTATACGGTTAAGTTTTACCAAGAGTGATAACCAAAAATTGATTTGGCGCGACGACCTCTCAAACTTTACTTTATACGCAATATGAACCAATGTATTAAATTATTACAGAGAACGAGTCTGCATTCCACCCAGAGTTAGTTTCTTTTTTTTTACAAATAAATATTAAAAATTATGACAGGCAAACAATTACACCAACTTTTGCTCGAAAAATGGGGCTGTTCCTACGACGTACAGTTAAGAAAAGTTAAAGGTAAAATCTTCGTGCAGGTAATGTGGAAATATTTGGAACAAGCTTCTTTCCCCCTTTCTCCCCAACAATATACCGAAAATCTCAATGCGATCGCCAACTATCTCAATGAATGGAATGGTGTAGAGCAGTTTCAATCTTTTATCAACCAAACTCGCGAACGTCCTCGGTTGGGTAAAGCCGTTAGCATTCAACTTGATTTGGGCGAACGCAGTTCGGAATGGATTTTGGAATAGTGCTTTGTCAATCAATTAATGGGTCGTACCTCTTGGCTGACTGACCGTCCTCAAGGATTTCCTGGAGCGATCGCCTTTGTGACTCCTAACTTCTGTAGGGGCGCGACTGGTCGCGCCCCTACCTTAACTCTTCTTAAGATCGGTTAACAATTATTCTTCTAAGATTGCGGACTGTGGGAAACCACAAACCCTAAAATGAATAAACGTTATTCTATTCATTCGAGGACAATAATGACGGTCGCACAAGAACGAAAACATCATCTCGAAGTAACAACCAACGGCTTGCCCAATATTTGCGGTTGGGAGTCAGAAATTACCTCTGTGGTAAATCAAGAGCGATCGATATTTCTCAACGACAGCAACATCGACATTTCCCAAGTTAATGCTGGTTTTGCTTGCGCTTTACATATGCACCAGCCAACTATTCCCGCAGGGGTGGATGGCGGATTGATTAGCAATCTTCAAAATATGCTCGACAATCCCCACGATGGAGATAATCACAACGGAGAAGTGTTTGCTTGGTGCTATAAACGCATGGCAGACTGGATACCCGAACTAGTAGTCAATGGTTGCAATCCCCGCATTATGCTCGACTATTCGGGAAATCTGCTTTGGGGCATACAGCAGATGGGACGTAACGATATTTTAGACAATCTGAAAAAAATTGCTTGCGATCCGCAATACTATCCCTATGTCGAGTGGTTGGGAACAATGTGGAGTCATGCAGTAGTTCCTTCTACTCCCATTCCCGATCTTAAATTGCAAATTCAGGCGTGGCAACATTACTTTGCAGCCATGTTTGGTTACGATGCTTTGGCGCGAGTTAAAGGCTTTTCTCCTCCAGAAATGCACCTACCCAATCACCCCGATACTCTTTATGAATATATTAAAGCTCTTAAAGAGTGCGGTTACCGTTGGTTGTTGGTACAAGAACATTCTGTAGAAAGACTAGACGGCTCTGGCTTGCACCACGACGATAAATATATTCCCAATCGTTTGGTAGCTCGGAATTCTAAGGGAGAAACTATTAGTATTACTGCTTTAATTAAAACCCAAGGTTCGGATACTAAATTGGTAGCTCAAATGCAACCCTATCACGAAGCTAAGGGCAGAGGCAGACAGCAAATCGGCAATATTTCCGTTCCTAGTTGCGTCAATCAAATCGCTGATGGCGAAAATGGCGGGGTAATGATGAACGAATACGCTCGCGATTTCCAACCTGTATGGTACGAACTTAAAGACAATTCCCACATTGTTGGCTTAAACGGTACGGAATATCTAGAATTAATCGAAGCTGCGGGAGTCAATCCCGATGACTATCCTACTTGCCAAGCTGTCGGACAACATAAAATTTGGCAGGAAGTAGATCCCGATACAGCCACCAGTGAAAAAGTAGAACAAGCGATCGCTCGCTTGCAAGAGACAGACCATCAATTCCATATGGATGGGGCATCTTGGACGGACGATTTGAGTTGGGTTAAGGGTTATGAAAATGTACTCGAACCCATGAATCAATTAAGTGCCATGTTTCACAAAAAATATGATCCTCTTGTGGCAAGCGATCCTACCATTACCAGAACTAAAGAATACCAAGAAGCATTGCTCTATGTAATGTTGGTGGAGACTAGTTGTTTTCGCTACTGGGGACAGGGTACTTGGACGGAATACGCCAGAGAATTATTCCGTAGAGGAGAAGCTTTGTTAAAAGACTAAGTTAGATATTACCAGTGGGGTGGGCATTGCACTAAAGTATATGGGTCGCGGCTTGTCCTCGTATGGGGATATCCTTTAGGACTAGCTTCGCGTCGCCCGCCTTGCACAATATCTCTTGTAAAATGCGATCGCCTGAGTAATTAACCTCAGTTCGAGATAAGAGTATTGACTAGTTAAGGTAGCTATTAGTTTTTAGTGAAGGACTAAAAACTAAAAACTAAAAACTAAAAACTAAAAACTAAAAACTAATAACTAATAACTAATAACTAGAGCGATCGAAACGACTATAACTATGGCTCAAAAGTTGGTATTGATGGATCATGATGGTGCGATCGATGATTTCTTATCTATGATTTTGCTGATGACGATGAGGGAAGTCGAACCCATAGGCATAGTAGTCACTCCAGCCGACTGTTATCTCGAAGCTGCAACAAATGTCAGTCGCAAGATATTAGACTTGATGCAATGTAACAATATTACCGTCGCCAAAAGCACTGTAAGGGGTATCAATCCTTTTCCCCCAGATTTTCGTCGCGACTGCACGATTATCGATCATTTTCCCATTCTCAACGAAGGGGATGAGATCGCCACACCCTTAGCAGAAACAACAGGGCAACAATTTATTATCCAACAGTTACAGAATGCACCCGCACCAGTAACTTTGATGGTGACAGCACCTCTAACGACAGTAGCAGAAGCGATCGCAATAGAACCCAAGATTATTGAAAAAATTGCCGAAATTGTTTGGATGGGAGGAGCGTTAACCGTTGGGGGAAACGTCCAAAAAGGCTATGCTTTAGAACACGATGGTACTGCCGAATGGAATGTATTTTGGGATGCGATCGCAGCCAAGCAAATTTGGTCTACTAATATTCCCATTATTCTATGTCCTTTGGATCTCACTAACAACGTTCCCGTAACTCCGCAGTTTATTCGTACTCTAGCCAAACAACGCAGATATCCCATCTCAGATTTAGTAGGCTTGTGTTATTCTCTGGCTATTCCCCAAGATTATTACTGCTGGGATATCTTAGCGACGGCATATTTAGCTCGTCCAGAATTGTATCGAGTAGAAGAAAAAGAAACAGACATCATTACTACTGGTGCGAGTCAAGGAAGAACTGTTCTTAAATCTGGTGGTAGAAAGATTAAGGTAATGACCGAAGTAGATAAACCAGAGTTTTATCAGTATTTATTGCAACAGTTTGCTAGATAGATTTAGTTAGTTTTTAGCAATGCGATCGCTAAATTTGATGACAAATAAAAATGTTATATTATTTGTTATAACAGAATTGACTTGGGTAAAAATCGTGAAATTAAAAGTAACTACGGTTGGCAATTCAACTGGGGTAATTCTGCCCAAAGAACTCCTCGAAAAGCTACGCATCGGTAAGGGTGACACTCTTTATGTCACAGAAACACCGAGAGGAGTCGAACTTAGTGCTTATGATGAAGAATTTGTCAGTCAAATGGAAATCGCAGAATCAATTATGCGCGAAGATCGTGACGTGCTAAGGAAATTAGCCGAATGATTGCACCTGTTTGGGTAAATGAAGCAGTAGTAATTGCTATTCACCGCCGTCAATTAGCAGAACATGGCGGTAGCGACGGAATTAGAGATCGGAGATTATTGGAATCAGCATTATATAGACCAAAGAACCAATTTGCTTACGGTAATCCAGGTATTTTTGATTTAGCAGCAGCTTATGGATATGGCATTGCTAAAAACCACCCTTTTATAGATGGAAACAAGAGAACAGCTTACGTTGTCATGGGAACTTTTCTTAAATTAAATGGCTACGATCTCAAAGCATCAACTTTAGAAAAATATCGGGTATGGATGCAGTTGGCGGATAGTCAAATAGACGAGACTGATTTGGCTAAGTGGCTTGAATTAAAGTCAGTAGAAGTAAAATAGCGATCGCACTAGGCTTAATGTGCAATCTTAAGATTATTCTGTATGGAATAGATATACACAAAAATATTGATGTAGCATTAGTTATGCTATGGAATTGCAAAGTTAAGCTTTCCAGAAGCTCAGCACATTGTAGGAATAGCCACAGAAACCAGTGTGTTGGGGAAAGAAGGTCGATCTGAAGATTTTATTCATGTAGATGTTACAGAATGGACACCTGAAGATGAAATACAAGCAAAAAAAATTGAAGAAGAACTAAAATTATCAGAGGACTTAACACTTTTTACTGCGCTTTTCACATGGGTAGACCACATAATTAAACTTTAAAAACTAAGAACTAAGAACTAAGAACTAAAAACTACGAACTAGTAAATTTTCCCAGAGAGCTATTCAACTGAAAACGGCTGTAAGTTTCATGATGATGAATATCCCGCCGATTTAATCTAATTTAAACATTCAACTCATTCATGAATTCTGCTTCAGACACCCATTCATCATCTACTTTAGCTAGTTTGACAGATTCTACAAATCCTGGAATTGATTGTAAGTAGAGTGTCTCTTGTATGCTGTCCCAGTCATCCTCAGAAATTAGCACCCCATCGCCTTTGGGAAAAGTAATAATGCAAGGTTTGCTTTCTTGATTGACTTGTTCTAAAAGCTTCAATAAGTTAGCTCTAGCTTGGCTAGCATTATGAATATCCATAATTCGATCTTAGGAGTTGTACATTTTATAGTACTAGTTTTAAAAGTTAGTTTGCTCTTTCCCAAAACCCAAATATAGATTTATTAGTGAGATAACTAATGCCAAAACAAACTATTAAACTGCTGGATTACAAACAGGAAAAAGCATCAAATAGTATTGTCCCCAATCCTGCGATTCTTGCTAGTAGTGGCTGGAAAGATCTTCATCTAGAATTTCATCAACAGCCTCAATTTGAAACCATCGAACATCAACATACAATGCACGTTATTGCTTGTGGCGTGGGCGATTCAGTAGCTTCAGGAGAGCGATCGCTTGATGGGAAAATTCGGCAAGAGAGAAGAAATCGCGGCGATATTGCGATTATTCCTGCGGGTATTGCACATTTGTGTAACTGGAATACTGCTGCGAAGTTTGGTATTTTGGCGATCCAACCAAGATTATTACAAGAAGTCGGTCAAGGTTTAGTGGATTGCGATCGCCTGACTCTCATACCTCAGTTTATGGATCGAGGAGATATTCTGATTGAGGGGATTTTTGCGGCGTTAAGAGAGGAATTACAGACTAATCAAATGGGCGGTAGTTTGTTGGTAGATAATCTGAAAACTACTTTAGCCATTCATTTATTACGTAAATATTGTTCGACAAAACCCAAACTATCTAGCTATGAAGACGGTTTGTCGTCGTTAAAGCTAAAAGAAGTTAGAGAATATATTGACGCCAACCTCGATCGCAATTTAAAAATAGTCGAACTAGCAAAGATCGCGCAAATTAGCCCGTATCATTTTATCCGTTTGTTTAGAAAAAGCCTCGGTAAAACTCCCTATCAATACATCTTGCAGCGTCGTATCGAGAAAGGAAAATATTTGCTACAACACAGTCAATTAAGTGCGGAAGAAATTGCAGCTAGCTTGGGATTTTGCGATCGCAGTCACTTCGCTAAATATATCAAACGTTTTACGGGATTGACCCCAAAACAATTACAAACGCGATCGCAATAATTTACTCAAATCGAGCAAGTTTTTTCTAGAATCTGGCAAACTGCGAATTCTAAACTAGCAGCAGTAGACAAGAGTTAACCAGATAAATCGTGAGTAAGATTGAAATTAAAACCAGCTACGTCCAAATACCAAATCGAGACTTAAAGATCGATGCTTATCTAGCGCAACCAGTCAAAGCAGGAAAAAAAGCTGCTGTCATTGTTTTTCAGGAAATTTTCGGCGTTAATCAGAATATTAGGGAAATTGCCGATTTAATTGCTCAACAGGGCTATATTGCGATCGCGCCTGCCATGTATCAACGAATTGCGCCAGGTTTCTCTCGCGACTTTAGCCCAGAAGATTGCGGTTATAGTCCCGAAGCCTATGAAATCGGCGTGCAATATTTTCAACAAGTGCGATATCGAGAAATATTTAGCGATATTAAAGCGACAATTGCTTATTTAAAAACACTCGATATTGTTAAACATAAAGCGATCGGCTGTATCGGTTTCTGTTTTGGCGGTCATATTGCATACATGGCAGCAACTTTGCCCGACATCAAAGCTACCGCTTCATTTTATGGTGGTGGTATTGCCACCTCTAGCTATGGCGAAGAGACGCCAACTCTTAATCTGACTTCTCAAATTCAGGGTACTATTTATCTGTTTTATGGCAATAGGGATCATTTGCTATCTCAGGAAGAAACACAACACATCGAAGCAGAATTACAAAAACAGAAGATAAAGCATCATATCTTTCGTTATGATGCTGGACATGGATTCTTTGCTAGCTTTTTTCAAGATAAGTATCCATTTATCAAACAACATCCTAGTTTTAATTTTGAAGCTGCTTCTCATGCTTGGCAACAGGTATTGGAATTATTTGAAAATAATTTATACTAAGTTTTTCTTGACCAGAGAAATTTTCTTTCCGATTCCTTAATTGGCACATCGTTAATACTGGCTTCGCGACGCATCATCAAACCGTTTTCGGCAAATTCCCAATTCTCGTTACCGTAGGCCCGATACCAAAAACCGCCGTCATCATGCCATTCGTATTCAAAACAAACAGAGATACGATTTTCTCTAAAACTCCAGAGTCGCTTTTTGAGACGATAGTCTAATTCTTTTGCCCACTTGCGACGCAAGAAAGCAACAATTTCTTCTCTACCGTTAATGAATTCGGCACGATTGCGCCATTGGGAATCTACGGTATATGCTAGGGCTACTTTTTCGGGGTTGCGGGTATTCCAAGCATCTTCTGCACCCTGTACTTTAGCGGTAGCGGTTTCTAAATTGAAAGGTGGGAATGGTGGTTTGCTTTCCATAATTAATTTAGGAATGAATAATGAGTAATTAGTAATTAATAAAGTACTCAAATGAAATAAATAACTAGTTTCGCGATCGCTAAGATTTTTTTAAATTATTTATGAAACAACCCAAGTTCGATACTGAAGGAATAGATTGCAAGACATTTTTTCCCCTGTTATATTCATTTCACAGACTTTGAAGAATGTTGTCAGACAGCCGATTTGTGTTCTCGTATGATTCAATCGGAAGAACTATTACATAAGGCAATAACTTTATCTGAAGCCAACGAATATTGGGATTGGGATTAATAATTTCAAAGATTTTGTAGGGTGGGCAATGCCCACACTACGGTGTTACCATTTCTTGTAAGGTAGGAATTTACCACACATAGTAATCTTGACGCGATCGCCTTTAGGATCGGGTACTTTGTCAACTTCAATGGAAAAATCGATCGCACTCATAATTCCATCGCCAAATTTTTCGTGAACTACTGCTTTCACGGGCATTCCGTATACTTGCATGATTTCATAGAAGCGATAAATTAAAGGATCGGTGGGGATTTGAGGTTCTAAAGATCCTTTGAGGGGAGGTACGGTCAGAATTTCTGCCATCGATTCGGGCAAACCTAATGTAGTGACGATTTTGGTGGCTTCGTCCATGTCTGCGCTAGCTTGACGGTAAATCACCGATGCGATCCAAGTTTCATCTCTGCCGACGGCTTTTTCTAGATCTTCAAAAGTAACGCCTTTTTCTTTTTTAGCTGCTAATAGCTTTTCGGTAATTTCTGCGATTGCCATAATTTAATTCCTCTTGCTGAATGTTAGTAGTTAATCGTTAATCGTTAGTCGTTCGTTGTATCTAATCACCTCTTCTCCTAGTCCCCCAGTCTCCCCGTCTCCCAACCCTGACAGATCGATTTTGTTAGCAAGTTATTTGATCCTCGCCTCCTCAACTGCCCTAGTTTCGCGATACAAATGATCTTCCATCTCTTGTTTTAACTTGAGGTATTCGGGATGGTTTTCGACGGTAGTGCGATCGCGAGGACGGGGGAAGGGTACTTCTAATACTTCGTCGATTCTGGCTGCGGGACCTTTGGTCATCATGATGATGCGATCGGACAGCAGTAAGGCTTCGTCGATGCTGTGGGTAATCATGATGGCGGTTTTGCGCTGTTGTTCCCAAATACGCTCGATTTCGTCTTGAAGGAAACCGCGAGTTAAGGCATCCAACGCCCCAAAAGGTTCGTCCATCAAGAGAATCTGGGGATTTATCGCTAATGCCCTGGCTATGCCTACCCGTTGTCGCATCCCCCCCGATAGTTCGTGGGGATGTTTCTTTTCTGCTCCCGTTAAGCCCACCAGTTGAATATTTTCTTTGATGATGCGCTTTTGTTGTTTTTCGGGCATTTTGGGAAACACGGTTTCCACAGCAAACTTAATATTGTCTTGCACTGTCATCCAAGGCATCAGGGCATAGTTTTGGAAAACCATACCGCGATCTGGCCCTGGTTTATCTACGATCTGTCCGTTAATTCTGACTTCCCCGCCACTGGCAGAACTCAAACCCGCAATAATATTAAGCAGGGTAGACTTGCCACAACCCGAAGGCCCAATTATTGAGACAAAGGTATTGTGTTCGATATCTAGGTTTATATCTTCGATCGCCACAAAGTCAGAACTTGCCTGTCCCGTTAGTTTATTCAGCCAACCTTTACGACCAGGAAAAACTTTGGCAATATTACGCAAGGATATTTGAGCATTGCTAGGATCGGTAGACACGATATTTTTATTGGGTAAAAAAGATGTACTCACTATCTTCCGAATGAAACTAATTTTTCTATGTAGGCAAAGATTTGGTCGAGAACGATACCGACGATACCGATGATAAAGATGGCTACTAAAATGTTGGGAATATAAAGGTTATTCCACTCGTTCCAAATAAAGTAACCCAGTCCCGTACCTAGTAGCATTTCCGCAGCTACAATTACCAGCCAAGAGATACCCATACTGATCCGCAAGCCTGAGATGATATTAGGCAAGGCAGCAGGAATAATGACTTTAAAGATCGTCCGCCAACGGGATGCACCCAATGTTTTGGAAACGTTGAGATAGCTAGAATCTACATTGGCTACGCCAAAAGCTGTGTTAGTTAGGGTAGGCCAAATACTGGCTATGGTAATAATAAAAATGCCCGTTAATTCCGAGTCGCGGAATAGATATAGACCTATGGGCAACCAAGCTAAAGGGGATACGGGCTTGAGAAGTTGGAAGTAGGGGTTAAAAGCTTTGAATGCTACTTCCGAAATTCCCACCAATATTCCTAGGGGTACGGCAATAATTGAAGCTAGAGTATAACCAATGGCTACCCGTCTCAAGCTAATCAATAAATTCCAACCAATTCCCAAATCATTCGGGCCATTATCGTAGAAAGGATGAGTCACCCAATACCACAATTCCTTGATGGTCAGAGATGCAGTAGGCACGCCCTTAGCAAACCATTTCATATTTGCCCCAACTTCCCAAAATAGAAGAAATATGCCCAAGGACAACAAGAAAAGCAACAATGCTTTTACATTATCGTTCTCTAGTAACCCGTTATCTTTTTGACTTTTAATTACTCGTTCTCGAACTGCTGTCATTTCATTTATCATTTATCAGTTAACATTTATCAGCAATCGCCAAGCATTTAGTAATGTTCGCCCTCGACAATAACCTCAAGATCGTACACCTCCGTAACGGTTTTGTACCACAAGGGCATAACACCTCGCAATGTTCAATGCTCAATGTTTAATATTCAATGACTAAACGCCGTATTTTTTAATTTGTTCGTCTACATACGCCTGGGGATTGGCGGGATCGAATTCATCGAATTCTAGGGTTTCTGTGCGATAAATCTCGGTGGGAGGAGTCTGACCGACTTCTTGGGCTAATTCTCTCGCCAAATCGGTCATAAAGACTTCTTTACCTACTTCTTCGTATTTACCATCAGCGATCGCCGTTTTAACCTTACCATCTCCCTGTAAGTCCCAACGCACTAGTTGAGAAGAGATCCAGTTAGCAAAACTCTGCCAGGGATAGGGGTCGAAATCGATGCGATCGGGTATGCTCAAGCTATTGCCCAAACCATCGTCAAAGTTACCCGTTAAGACTGCTTCGACCACTTCTACAGGTTGGTTGAGAAATGCTCTCTCCGAGATCGCCTTAGCAATTTCAACGCGGTTAGCAGGATCGCTAGCGTAGCCCGCAGCCTCAATAATCGATTTGTTTAATGCCCTGAAGGTATTGGGGTTAGCATTAATCCAGTTGTCGCTAGCTGCGAAGGCACAACAAGGATGTCCTGGCCATAATTCTTTAGTTAGTTTGTGGATAAAGCCTGCTTCTTCAAAAACTGCTCTTTGATTAAAGGGATCGGGCATTAAATATGCGTCGATGTCTCCCGCTACCAACTGGGCGATACTATCTGGTGGTGGTACAGCGCGAATTTTCACATCTTTGTCGGGGTCGATGCCGCCAGTGGCTAGGTAATAGCGCAACAACAGGTTGTGCATCGAATAGGGGAAAGGCACGCCGATATTAAAACCTTTAAAGTCAGCAGGGCCATTGATTTGACCTTTATATTTGTTAGCAACAGTAATTGCCTGTCCGTTGATATTTTCGATACTAGCCAGCTTGACTCCAAAGGAAGCCGAACCCAAACCTAAGGTCATGGCAATGGGCATCGGTGCAAGCATATGGTAAGCATCTAGTTCTCCTGCGATCGCCGAATCTCGAACTGCCCCCCAGCTAGGCATTTTAACTACTTCTGCATTGAAGCCGTATTTCTGATAAAACCCTAAGGGTTCGGACATAATAATCGGCGTAGCGCAGGTAATGGGAATAAATCCAATTCTGAGGTCTGTTTTTTCTAGATTGCTAGTATCGACCGGGGCAGCAGAATCATCTACTGCAGGATCGTCTCCTTGATTGGGGGCGCAATTGGTTAGGGAAACTAAAGCAGCACCCACCGCCAAATTCTTCAGGAAGCGACGGCGACTAAACTGGCTGTTGCGAACATCGCCAAAAAATTCACCCGCCTTCTGTCCAAAAGCAGCAGCAAAAGCATTTTCAATACCCCCTGCTTGTTTGCAAAGTTCTAAAACTAATTTTTCTCGTTTGGGGTCGCCTTTTCCTGCAACTTTTAACAGTAAAGTCTTTCTCAAATCCGCAGCGTTGACCGCATCTGCCATTTTAAGGGCATTAGGTTGATAAATCCCCATTTTAACCAGGTCGTCAATCATTTCCACTGGATCTTGAGGCATATCTGCCATGAATTTCCAGTGGTCGTCACTCATATGAAAGCCACCGCAGACAGTGCAGGTCGAACTCAATTCGCTCAAACTTCCTGAAGTCTTGAGAAGATCCTGCATTTTATTTTTATTACTATTTGTAGTGAATACCATGATTCGATTCTCTAATCTGAGTTGTTAATATTTTTAGTAATAATTGCTACTTATCTATAAAAACATGGGGTTTGAGTAAAATGCTCGATTCCATATTTGCTAATATTCTTATCTTGCCCATCAAGCATTGCCAAATCATTTAACTAAGAGATATACGCTACTAACTAAGAGCCTATTGTGAATTTGGTATTGATGCTTAGACAATAAATTATCACAACTTTAACTAATAAAACATTGGATTTATTTTTGTGAAAATATAACTTTTATTAGCTTTTAAAGTTAAAAATATTGCAGTGAATAAATTATATATTTGAAGTGACCATAAAAATATTAAAACAGTAAAAATTATAACAGAATTATTACTTCAACTTTAGTACCTTTATTTTCTTTGCTGGTAACTTTGATTTCTCCACTTAATATGTTCGCGAACTTTTTCACGATATGTAAGCCCAGTCCAGTACCAGGAATATTACTAACATTCTTTCCTCGATGAAATGGTTCAAAAATAAGTTTTTTATCTCTTTGAGGTATACCAATACCTCGATCTTCAATCGCCACTATTAAGCGATCGCTTTGAAGATTTAGATCGAGCTTAATTTCTGCGCGATCGGCAGAATATTTAACCGCATTAGAGAGTAAATTAATAATAATCGATCTTAGCAATCGACCATCTAGTTTTACTTTTAAATTAGGACTATTCGAGTTAAATATAATTGGATTATTATCATTAGTTTGCTCGAACTCGCTAATAATTCCCTGGCAAAATTCCACTAAATCGATCCAATCACTAGCTAAATCAATTTTTTCATTATCGATCTTACTGATTACTAATAATTCGTCAGTCATTTGAGTCATGCGATCGATATTTGCTTTAATATCCAATAGATATTCATCTTTTTTATTAGCAGAAAGTTTTTGAGTATAGCGTCTTAAAGAAGATACTAAAAAAGAAATATTATTCAAAGGATTGCGAAACTCATGACAGACCATTCCGACAAAACGAGAACGAACTTCATTTAATTGTTTTAACTGTTGGTTGGCTTGGCTTAATTCTTCAGTACGTTGCGCTACTCTTGCTTCTAACTCTTCATTCGCCTGTTGTAATAGTGATTCGCTTAGTTTTCGTTCGGTAATATCGCGAAAAGTAACTACCGCCCCAATTAACTTTCCTTTCTCATCGTGCATTGGCGTACTAATATATTCAACGGGAAAACTAGTGCCATCTTTACGCCAAAAAACTTCATTTTCTACCCGTCTTACTTTGCCATCCTTAAAAGCAGCATAAATCGGACAATCTTCTCTGGGATAGTGAGTTCCATCGCATTTAGAATGATGCAATATCTTGTGCATCGATTTACCTACTAGATCGTCCATATCCCAACCAATAATATCGGCAGCAGCAGGATTGACAAAGGTAACATTTCCACTCGTATCTAAACCATAAATACCTTCCCCTACAGAGTTAAGAATTAACTGATTTTGCCGACGCAGATTAGCAAGTTCGATATCTGTTTGATTCGATCTTTGATTCACAAATTCCTTTTGATTTTTACTAAGAACAAAAATATTTTATTGTTTACTGGATGGAAAAGAAAACATTAATAATAAATATCCCACAATCAAAAAAATATAAAACGGAAAGGTTAAAAATAAATCAAACTTTCCTGACAACTGAATTTTATGGGCTGTAGATAAAAGATTAGATTCCACTTTTATATACTGCCCAAATGCACCAACTGTTCCTACCAGTAGACCTGCATATCTATATTTCAAATAATCTATTTGCCAATCATAACTTTTGAATAAAAAGATAAATGAAGCTAATATCGAAGCTAAAAAAGCAAATATAGGTAAGACTAAAAATTGATACCACTGATAATTAAATAAAAAAAAAAATAGAATAATTAATAAGAAAAATAAAAATCCTATAAAATACATAGCTTGAGCTATGGATGCAATGATAGTCATCTCAGAATTCAAAGTATCATCATGCAAAAAACTAAATAGAGGATTTTGAGTAACATAAGCTCTAATGATTAACAAGAACAAACTCAAAATCAAGCAAGAACAGATAACAATACCTGCAATAATATATTTTTCTGTCATTTGTAATTTCTCAATAAATCAAACACATACAATAAAGATTGATGATTGCTTTTACCGCCAAAAATAATATCCCAATATTCAAAACAGATAATAATTAACTAGGCTTACACAGTAACAATAAAATTATAAGTTAGGGAGTCACTGCGTTGCGGATGTTCTACCCGTTTTAGAAAGTGACGTTTGACAAATGAAATCCAACAAAGAGCAAAGTTTTGTTGGGTAATACCATTTCTCCTTGAAGTTGCACTTAATCTTATTAAGATTTTGTTTCTCGCAAAGGCGTTTACCCCGAGCCAAATGGGGCAAGCCCAGATCGGTGTGCTGGGCAAAGGCGCAAAAGAAGAATTTTTTATTTAGTGCATTGTTATAGAGAATTGGTATTACGCTGTCACTAACCCAACCTACTAGCGCGTCCACTTACAAAGAATATAAACAAAAATAGATGTCAATGTAGATCGTTAAAATAATCAGAATTTAGAATATGTTCCTTTTCCCCTTTACCTTTAACCAATCTCTAAAGATTTATTAACCAGCAACTGTCTAAAGTCTCTTGTATCTTTTGCTACTATTCACGATCGCATTCAAGTATTTAGTATATATATTCTGTTGCGATGGTTCGAGTAAGTAAAAATGACTACAATCCTAATTATTGAAGATGAAAAACAAACCAAAAAAGTC
>NZ_JBZNBU010000109.1:0-17948 GCF_058530065.1 Waterburya sp.
CAAAGCGTGGTGTTATATTCTCTGCCCGAACTAGATGGCGCGATCGATACAATTCCTTTAGGTGGTTTAGTAGGAGAAGATATCTATCTCGTACCCGAAAGACTGCATCGCCTCACTAATAGAGTTAAAAAATGGGTCGGCTTACGCCACACTCCTACACCCGAACGAAAACTAGCAGTAATCTTATATGGATTCCCTCCTGGTTATGGCGCAACGGGTACTGCTGCATTATTAAACGTACCCAAGAGTTTATTGAACTTCCTCCAAGCATTAAAAGCCCAAGGTTACGACGTAGGCGAGTTACCCGCAGATGGAGAAGACATAATCAAACAAGTAAAAGAAGCAGACGAATCAACCCCCCTTGCTAAGGGGGGTACGGGGGGATCTGTAAATGTTCGTACCCTCGAAAAATGGTTGGGCTACTTGCAAACCAAAAGAGTAGAGAAACAGTGGCAATCTCTAACGGGTACAGGAATTATAACCTACGGTGATGAATTTCAAATTGGTGGGGTACAGTTTGGTAACGTTTGGATTGGCGTACAACCACCGCTAGGTATTGCGGGAGATCCGATGCGGTTGATGTTCGAGAAAGACTTAACTCCCCATCCTCAATATGCAGCCTTTTATAAATGGTTGCAAAATGAATATCAAGCAGACGCAGTAGTTCACTTCGGGATGCACGGTACGGTGGAATGGCTACCAGGATCGCCTTTGGGTAACACTGGTTATTCTTGGTCGGATATTTTACTGGGGGATATTCCCAACCTCTATATCTATGCAGCCAATAATCCTTCAGAATCGATTTTGGCTAAACGTCGCGGTTATGGTGTATTAATTTCCCACAACGTTCCCCCGTATGGTAGGGCAGGTTTGTATAAAGAATTAATTGCCCTGCGGGAATTGATTGGAGAGTATAGGGAAGATACAGACAAGAACTATGCCTTGAGAGATATTATCTGTCAGAAAATCGTCGATGCTGGTTTAGAGAAAGACTGTAAGTTTGAAGAGGGATTGAAACAGGGTATTGATTTTACCGTCGAGAATTCCAAGTTGTTTAGTAAAAATGTTCTTAATCAGTATTTCGCCAAAGTATACGAATATTTGCAAATATTAGAACAGCGTCTGTTTTCTTCTGGGTTGCACGTCTTGGGAGAAAAGCCTAGTGAGGAAGGATTGCGATCGTATTTGGAGGCGTATTTTGATGGAGAATTGTCAGAGGATGAGATTGAGGGGATTGTCTCGCGCAAAGACGCTAAGACGCAAAGAGGTACAGAGAATGATTCTGTTTTGCTTTCTAAGTTAGAAGAGGCAAGGAAGATCGAAGAGTTGTTGGTGCAGAATACTGATGAGATGACTAATCTTCTACGGGGATTAAATAGGGAATATATACCTCCTGCTCCTGGTGGGGATTTGTTACGGGATGGTAGCGGTGTCTTGCCTACTGGGAGAAATATCCACGCATTAGATCCCTATCGGATGCCTTCCCCTGCTGCTTACGAACGAGGTAAAGAGATTGCCAGAAAGATTATTCAGCAAAACTTAGATGAAAAGGACGCATATCCCGAAACTGTGGCGGTGATGCTGTGGGGATTGGATTCAATTAAAACAAAAGGCGAATCTTTGGGTATATTGCTCGAATTAGTAGGGGCTGAACCTGTTAAGGAAGGTACGGGGCGCATTGTACGTTATGAACTTAAGCCCATTGAAGAAGTTGGACATCCCCGCATCGACGTTTTAGCTAATCTATCAGGAATCTTCCGCGATACTTTTGTCAATATCATTGAGTTGCTTGACGATTTATTCCGTCGCGCAGCGGTCGCCGAGGAATCAGAAGCAGATAACTATATCCGCAAACATTGTTTGGCATTAAAAGCTCAGGGCGTAGCCAATGCTAGCGCGAGAATGTTTTCTAACCCTGCTGGCGATTTTGGCTCGTTAGTAAATGACCAAGTGGTAGACAGTAATTGGGAATCTGGCGACGAACTGGCAGACACTTGGAAAAATCGCAATGTCTTTAGTTATGGACGCAAAGATAAAGGACAGGCTAGACCAGAAGTATTAACTCAGCTACTAGAAACTAGCAGTCAAATCGTGCAAGAAATCGACTCGGTAGAATATGGCTTAACCGACATCCAAGAATATTATGGCAACACGGGAGGGTTAAAATTAGCTGCGGAAAAACAAAGCGGAAAACAAGTAACGGCATCCTTTGTCGAAAGCTTTTCTCAAGATACCAACCCTCGCAAACTAAAAGAATTACTCCGTATGGAATACCGCACTAAGTTACTCAACCCTAAATGGGCAGAAGCAATGGCGGATCAAGGTTCGGGTGGTGCTTACGAAATCTCCCAACGGATGACGGCATTAGTTGGTTGGGGCGGTACGGCAAACTTCAAAGACGATTGGGTATACGACCAGGCAGTAGATACCTATGCCCTCGATGCAGAGATGGCAGCTAAATTACGCGAAGCCAACCCTGAAGCCTTTAGAAATATCGTAGCACGGGCGATCGAAGCACAGGGAAGGGGTTTGTGGAATGCCGATGAAGAAAAGTTAGAGAAGTTGAGAGAGTTATATCAGTCTACTGAGGATGAATTAGAAGGAGTTACTGTTTAAGAGAAAATTTAGCTTTCTCTAATGTATTAATTTATATATAGATGTTTATCAGCGTAGAATTCAATGAAGCGATCGCATTATTTTTGACTTCTCAGACATCCTTTCAGACAGATAACTTGAAGCTAAAAGCGATAAATGGTAGGTAGTGTTATAGAGATCGAAATTTTGATATGTTATTACATAGGCTTTAATCAAAATCAAATTTTAAACTGTGACCGATAAACCAACAGTAAGAATATTACTTTCCCACAATTTTAATCTCACCAATAATGAGCTTCCTGCTCTCAATCGGGAAGAATTTGCCCAAATATTCATTGATGAATTGAAAGAGAAGGGTAATATCTCCTGTAGCTATATTAAAAATCCTCATTGGGTAGTAGAAATAATCTTTCCTCAAGCAGAATATGAAGCCCAGGAAATCGGGAAACTTTGTGGTGAAATCCTTACCAATAAAAGAAAAAGCCAAAGGGAATCTATTACTACCGATACTTTAATTTTAGGCGGTAAAAAAACCACTCCTTCCACTAGTACTTCTCCTAATTCCTTACAAACTGGAGAATGGGGTGTAGATGTAGTAGAAACGGCAAACGGCGATCTTTTCCTAGAATCAATCAACTGGGATGCTTTAACCGCAGATAAGCCTAAGGATGGTATTTTTAGAATCGATTTGACTGCTAAATAACTGGCAGTCTTACCATTTATAAATTAAAGACAATCGATTAATATTTTATGTTTTTTAAGACCACAAATGAGAGGTATTATTAATCAATTGTTTATTGCTAGCCAATTCTTCATATAAATACTCTAGCTTAGTAATATTTTGATGTAGGGTATATTTTTCCAATACTCTTTGTCTGGCTTTATTACCCAACAAATTAGTCATTTCAGGATGATTGCGAAATAAAGGTAAGAGAATTTTTAATTGTGCGGTTACTCCTTGAGTGTTTAAAACCACTCCTGCACCATCCTCTAAAACTTCTCCATCAGCACCAGCATCGGTAGCCAAACAAGCAACTCCACAAGACATTGCCTCTAACAAAGATATAGATAATCCTTCTACTAAAGAAGGCAAAATAAATACATCTGCTGCTCTTAAAATATTAATTCGTTGTGCTTCTTCCGAAACATAGCCCAACCAGATAATATTATGTTCTTTGCCGTAATGAGGCTGGAGGGCAGATCGATTGGGGCCGTCTCCTACCATAAGTAATTGACATTCATCTCCCATATTTGCTAGTTTCCAGGCTTTAAGGAGGGCTTCGATATTTTTTTCTGTGGCAATACGTCCTTGATAGACAAAAAGCTTTTTCGCTGGCAATTGATATTTGAAATTAGAATAGCCAGGAGAATATTTTTTCTCGTCTACTCCATTAGGAACGATCGCGACGCGCTCCCTTGGTACGCCCAATTTAACTAGTAAATCTCGTTGAATTTCGCTAAAGACAATGGTGCGATCGTATCGAGCTAAAAATGGTGCGTATAACTGATAAGTCAGATATTGAGTACTGGACTTCAAATTACGGATTTTGCTATCGAAGGGTGGGTGAAAAGTAGCTACTAGAGGAATATTTAATTCCTCACAGATATCTGGCAATAAAAAATCTAAAGGAGAAAGAGTTAAAGAGGCGTGAACTAGATCTGGTTTAAGCTTGCGGAGCGATCGCAATAATACTTTACTCGATTTGAGAGTTGGTATGGTATAAATTTGAGACTTATAAATAAAAGGTAGGGGAATTTCGCGACAATTAGACCAATTGTGGTGTTGTGGTAGATGTTCGGTTTGATATTCCTGTTGATGTTTGTAATTTTCCTCGGTTTGAGAGAAATGCAAAAAACTGACTCGGTAGTTTCTTGCTAACAGGGCGTTAGTAATCTCACGACCATAAGTTACATTGCCACAAAAAGGCGATTTTTTTCCCAGCCAAGCGATATGCATTCAAAAGCTCTTTGTTCTAGGCAACTACAACGGATAATTAAGATTTTATTAGTTATACAAACTAATTATCAGCTTTAGTTAATTTACCAGATTGCGGGAAATTCAGGTAATTGTTTGGTTAGTAAGGGCGAATGGCTATTTGTCTCTAAGTAACTAATGTTACGCACTGACTAGTCGGTTAAGGCTGGTAAGATGTATACAATAACGTTATTGTGCTTGAGAACAATCGAATCAATCAAACTTATTCCACATCTTAAATTTTGTACGATTTAAGGTCTGACATTAACTTGATAAGACAAAGTAAAAGGAGAAAAAGAATTATTATCTTTAGCCGTTCCAACGATTTCTAGTTCGTAAGTTCCAACCCTAGGAAAAATAATTTCTGCTCCTGGTATTTCCTGATATTTTTCTACATCAATAGGAGATAAAGAAGGTTGTATCAGGGGTTCTGCATCAGCAGCACGAGGAACTGCATAAACATTCAACAAGCAATCACACTCCGATAATGGTATTGTTCGACCACCGCGACGAGTCAAGGCAAACCAAGCTTGAGCTTTTTTACCTGCTTGGGGATTATGATTGGGGGTAATATGAAAAGTAGCTGCTACGTCATTAGAAATTTCTACATTGTGAGCGAGCGCGGGAATAGCCACAATGACAGATAGGGCAACTAAATTAAAAGCTTTAAACATCAGTTGACAATTAATTTTTAACCGTAACAGTAACAGGTTCGGAAATTACAGGATTGTCGTGGGGTACGTGAGCGTAATTAGCTAAAATTAATTGTAGAGTGTGTTCTCCTGGGGGCAAAGTCAGTTCTGTTTCAGTTTGTGCCTTACCAAAATGACGAATTTGTTCGGTAGAAGGAAGAGAAGCGGTAAGATCGAATTCTGGACTATCGATCAACAGGTGATGGTGTCCTGTGTTTTCTTTTTGAACTCCAGCAGGAGCTAAATCCATTCCCGACAAGCCAAATTTAACGGTAAATGTTTTTCCTACAGTATCACCATCAGCAGGTTCAACAATATAAGCATTGGCATCAGCAGGAGCGTGGGAAATGATAGTTTCTGCCAAAGCAGAAGGGGCAATTAGAAAGGAAAAAATACAAAAAACAATTGCCAACAAACTTTTAAAATTATGGTGCGTCATGTTAATTATTCATAGTTAATTGTTTTTATAATAACTTGAGTTAGGGTTAAAATTAGATGGACGAAAAAGCTAGTCAAGATAGAGACTTGGCTTATTCAGTTGATGAGAATACGCAATTAATTCGTACCAAACATTAAGACAAAAGTTTATAAGCGATCGATGGCGAGAGTATTCGATTTGGGACATATTCTTTAGTTGGTCGTTAATAGTTTTAATTAACCAACTACCAATAATTCGCTTTTTACTGGCACAAAATATAATTACCAAGTAGTGTAATCATTTATCCCACAGCAAATTTTTGCATAAATATCAATTTTTTTGCGTAATGATAAATAAATTCTAGAACTTGCAGTCTATCTAAATAGATCTTATGGAAGAAACACGAGTCCTCCGAGTTACTACTTTAGCCGACGAAAATGATGGTAGTGCCGAGGTGGGAGAGGGTTTATCCCTCCGAGATGCGGTAATTATCGCTAATAGTACCCCTGAAGATGAAATTATCGAACTCGAAGCAGAGCAAGTATATCAACTAAGCATCTCAGGAGAAGATACTGATGATGAAACTGCTGCTTTGCAAGGCGATCTTGATATTAGCAGTAAAAGTGATACGGGAAATCTAACGATTCGAGGTCTTGGAGAAGGAGCAATTATCGATGCCCAACAAATAGATCGCATTTTTCAAGTTTATCGATACAGCAGGGTTGGTGGTAGTGGTGAGAATGGAGCGACATTTACTTTGGATAATGTCACTATCACAGGAGGACAGGTAAATGGCGATCGCACTGGTGGAGCAATCCTGGTTGAAGGTGCGGGAATCGTCGAATTAGTTAATTGCAATATTACTGGCAATTCGGCATCAAATTCCAACGGTGGGGGGATTCATAATCAAGGTAGTCTAACCCTGCGTAATTGCAATGTCACGGAAAACACCGCTCAAAGAGGCGGAGGGATTCTGTTTAATCAAGGTGATAATAGTGTAGAAATAATCAACAGCAATATCAGCAACAATAGTGCCACTGGCAGCGGTGGTGGAATAGCTACTAACATCGGAGATAATATTGGTTCGAGTACTCTCACTGTAACTGACAGCACAATTAGCGGAAATACCGCTGGAGTAGATCGTGGCGGTATTGTCAGTAGAGATATTTCTGGCGAAATAATCATCACCAATACTGAAATTAGCAACAATACCGCAGAAAGAAATGGTGGCGGTATCGATGCTAATACTACTAATACTCTATCAGTCAATCGAAGCATCATTAGTGGCAATACCGCAGGGGGTAACGGTGGAGGCATTGATGGTACTATCACAACTACCTCCAATCTCTTTAGATCTACGGTTGTAGACAATACCGCTGGAGGTACTGGAGGTGGTGTAGTTGACATCAACATTATCGAAGATTCGACAATCAACAACAACCAGGCTGGAAGCTTGGGAGGAGGGGTTTTCGCTAGTAATGGAGGTCTAATTCTCAACAGCACTATCAGTAACAACCACACTGATGCATCTGGCGGAGGAATTTTTGTTAGTTCGGTTACTCAGCTGAGACCTGAAGACTATTTGACTGTAGTCAACAATTCGACTATCAGTGGAAACACAGCTAAAGGCAACGGCGGAGGTATTGCCATTGCTGCCGTAACTATTATCGATCGCCCTTTAGATCCAGGAGACGATCCTATATTTGAATTTGAAGAAGAGGTGCTTGATTTTGGAGGCGATCTTCGAGGAACTAATCTCACCATTACTAACAATACTGCCGATAGCGATAATAATGGCGACGGAAGTGGGGGTGGAATTCACAACCCCGCTACTTTTATCCCCAACATCGATCCTACTGAAACTAACCGAACTAGATTGGTTACGGGGAATGTCGAGCTATCCAACTCAATTTTGTCGGGCAATTTTGACAGTCCAAATAATAGTGGTACGGGTAATATCAATCCTGATATTTCTGGTGCAGCCAAGGGTAATGCTAATAATCTGATAGGTAATACCGAAGGCTTAACCCTAGAAGGAGAAGTAGCTTCGGAAACAGAAAGTTTGGGACAGGGTAGTGACATTGTGGGAGTAGACCCCAGATTGGGAACACTGCAAGACAACGGTGGCTTAACCCAAACTCACGCTCTACTAGAAGAAAGTCCCGCTATCAATGGTGGCAATAACGAACTGGTATTACGAGAAACTTTTACTAATTTTAGGGGTAATATTATCCAGTTTGATTACAATGGCGATGGTGATTTTGACGATCCGATTGATTTTGACCAACGTCGGGGTGATTTTCGGCGTTTAGTCGGCAACAACGTTGATATTGGATCGTTTGAACTAGATCCTAATAATAATCCTACTGCACCAACAGTAGATTTCAGCAACGATTCTCCCAACAGCGTCTATCGTTTTTTCAACCAAGATACGAGAGTTCACTTTTACACCGCCAATCCCGCAGAAAGAGATTCGTTGTTACAAACAAATAATTTCAACTTTGAAGGAGAGTCTTACATTGCCATAGATCCCGTATCGGGAATGCCCGAACCATCTCCTGTTTATCGCTTTCTCAACGAAGATACAGGAGTACACTTATATACAATTTCCGAAGCAGAAAGAGATGCGACTCAGGAGTTGAATAATTTTAGTTTCGAGGGAGAAGCTTTCTTTGCCTATGAAACTGAAGTAGAAGGTTCGATTCCTATTTATCGCTTCTTTAATTCCACCACAGGGGCGCACTTTTATACTCCTTCAGAAGCAGAAAGAGACAATATAGAAGCCAATTTACCCGATTTAGAAGCCGAAGGCATTGCCTACTATGCCCTGCCCAGCGAAATTTAAACAAGTAAAACTTACGCAAAAACAAACATGATAAATGTTCAAAGCCATCCCCTTAGGCGATAAATAAACATTCCTATATACTCTTTAAGAATCTGGGTAGTGCGATCGAGACTTTCGGGGTTGGGGAATAAACTAAGAATTTTCGATTCTGCACTAATCCTATTTTCAACTATATTGCGATCGCTGACTAAAATATCTGCTGGTGCGGGAATTACATTTATACCCTGCTTTTTGAAGATAGCCACCGATCTGGGCATATGAGCAGCAGAAGTAACTAGTAAGACTTGATTTAGATTTCTCCGTTCTAAAATTTCTTTGGTATAAACGGCATTTTCATAGGTAGTAAGCGATCGCGACTCCAACAGCATAGCTTCTCGCGGTACGCCCATTATTTCCATAACTGTCGCCATATTTTCAGCTTCGGAAGAATCCCCCCCATACCAAGCAATTCTGCCCCCAGTAAGCAAAACATAAGGCGCAGCACCATCTTTATAAAGCTTGACACCATATAACAAGCGATCGCCGCGATCGCTCATATCAGGCATAATTCTGGGGGATTCGTCATTCCTCGTCGCACCACCCAAAACTACAATGACATCAGCTTGGGGCATTTTTTCTTGAGGCAAATATTGTCTTTCTAAAGAAGTTACCAGACTATTGCTGACATTAATATTGCTAGCAGCCATCAGAATAAGAAACGCCAATAACACTGGTACAAAAGTCCAGTGCGAACGTCTATAACAAAACCACAAAGCCACCAACAATAAAATACAAGACAACCCCAAGGGATAAACAAACAAGGGAAGCAATTTAGATAAGAATAAAAAACTCATTAAATGTTTAATGTTTAATGTTTAATGTTTAATGTTTTAAGCAATACTGCCTCGTTTTCTGGCTTCTTTATAAGAAGTACCCACATTACGCAAACCAGCTTTAATTAATTGCTGTTCGAGGAGAGCAAAAAATCTGGCGCGATCGCCCCCTCTTACTACTGCCTGGTTGTGAGCCTCGGCTAAAGCGACGGGGTAGCCATAACCTTTATGTACCTGGGCTAAAACAATACTTAAAGATTGCTCGAACAAATCGCGCTCGTCTATCAGCCACTGAGGAACTTCTATGCGGGCTATTTCCGCTCCCACATTGACATAACAGAAGTAAACTCTTTGAGCTTCGTCATAAAGGTCTAAAATCCTTAAATTACTGCGATAGAGAGGACTTCTGTGTCCTGGTTGCAATTGTCCCGCCCAAAAGGTAGAGTCTCGCAAACCATCGATTTTCTGACAGGGATATTGTCCGTCAAGATCGCCACAGTTGACGACGCAGTTCGGATGTTCGTATTCGCAGGTTTGAAATCTCAAGAAATTTAATCCTTCAGTGCTGCGGGAGGCACTAACATAACCCATCATGGGGATTTTGGTTTTTCTTAGCTTTTCACAAGCAGCTAAAATCGGTGGCAAGATTTTATCCCTGGCTTCGTTGGGTAAACTATCGAGAAACCAATAAATTAGAGAACCATCCACTAGGGCTAAATTGGGAATATCGTGATGTTGTCCTGGGGGCAAAACCCAATTACAAGCCATTTCTGCTAAGGTTTCTGCTTCCGATACAGTTCTGCGGTGTCCCATCCATTCTTCAAGACGAATACCCCATTGCTTTGACACATAAAGATCTTCTTTTTTATAAAATACTTCTGGTACACTATCGAGTAGGGGATGTAAACTTTGCCCGTAGTGAAGCATTATTTGACCGATATTAATTAAATAGCAATAAGCAATTTCGTGATGGGAGGGGGAAATTTGCGATCCATCCGTAGCAAATACACTATGACTGTAGGGCGGAGATTGAATTTCATAACATTTATTTAATGGTTCGACGGGAGTAGCAGCAGCAAATAGAATGCGATCGCGAAAATTTTCTTGAGCTTCGATCGATTTGGCTTGATTTTGGGCTGCTTTTTGTTGTAACTTTTGAGCTAGTTCAAATCTTTTTTGAGAGGCGATCGCCTCTTTGTGCATATGTTGGCTAATCCCAGGAATTTGTCCCGCTATCTTGGCTAAATCTAACATCGTTCATTAACCATAAATTTGTTTAATATTAGATATCATACATTTGACTAATAAAATCTAATTGCCTCTATACGGGATCGGCTACACTATAACTAACACTATAATTCATTTTTCTAACTACATTTAATACAGAAAGATAGATAGTTACTCATCGTGACACCTTTGTAAAGGAAAGAAACACTGAATGTCTAATTTAGAACGCAGCAGGACACCGCTAAATCCAGTCGGCAGACAAAGATCGAGCTATGATAGCGTACATCCTTTCAAAGATAGCGCGCTAGGCTTAGTCTCTACCACTAGTTTTCCTGCAATTGTTGGTACGGCAGACATGATGCTCAAATCATCGGAAGTCACGATGGTAGGCTATGAAAAAATTGGTAGCGGACACTGTACTGCCGTAGTTAGGGGTAATATTGCTGACGTAAGATTGGCAGTGGAAGAAGGAGCAAAAACCGCCGACAAATTCGGTCAACTAGTATCGAAATTAGTCATTGCCCGTCCTATGCCTAATTTAGAAGCAGTTTTTCCCATTGGCAGTCACTTGATGGAATTAACCCAAAAAAGAAGGGGTTATAGTCGTTTGAGCAATCGTTCCATCGGATTATTAGAAACGAGAGGCTTTCCTGCCATGGTGGGCGGTGCTGATGCAATGTTAAAGTCTGCTGACGTACAATTAGCTTCCTATGAAAAAATTGGCGATGGCTTGTGTACCGCTATTATTCGCGGTTCGATCGCGAATGTGGCAATGGCGATCGATGCGGGAATGCAAGAAGCAGAACGTATTGGAGAATTACACGCCGTGATGGTCATTCCCCGCTTATTGGAAGATCTCGAACATACTCTTCCCGTTGCTAGTTATTGGATGGAAGAAGAACAAGATCCTTTACCCGTTTTGTTGCCTAAGGAAGTGAAACAGAAAGAGAAAGAAAAAGAACTCATCGAATTGCCTCAAGCAGAACAAAAACCCTTAAAAATGCCCCTCAAGCGCAAAATGGAAATCGAAGAACTCTAGGTTAACTAATAAATAGGAGGTCAGCATCCCTCACAAGGGTAGGTTTTTAACCAAGCAGTGAGTCAGCACTTTCATTAAGTATTAAAAGAGCAAAAAATTGTGTCCAAATATACGAGAATTGGCTAAATATTTCTCCTAGTCCCGTCAAGCGGGATAATATCACCCAAAACAGTCAAATGTAAAAAGTCTACCCTTGTAAGGGTCAGTATCCTAGCTAGTGACTGGGATCGCAGCTTATTTTGTTGATTTCGATTATTATCTCTTGATAAGGCGAAATTAAAGGGTAGAATCTCACGAAATATGAATAGTGTTGCTCAATCTTATGCAATTTTGGAAATTTCTCCAACTGCATCTCCCGAACTAGCCAAGCAAGCCTATCGCAAGCTAGCTAAAATTTGGCATCCCGATCGTTATGCAAACGATCCAATTTTGCAGGCTCAAGCAGAAGAAAAAATCAAAAGTATCAATCAGGCTTACGCTAATATTAAAGCCCATCAAGGGAAAAATAGCGATCGCCTTAATCAAGATCGCAATTTTAAATCATCTTCTAGGTCGTCAACTAGAGTCAGCAAGAAACAACAAACTCCAGATTATTATTTTCAGCAAGCAATGAGCTATCTGGATTCGGAAGCTTATCAAGCTGCTTTAGATAGTTTGGCTTTGGCAATTAAACTCAATCCTAATTTTTTAGAAGCCTACCAATGTCGGGGTTTTATTCTGACTAAATTGGGTTTCAATTTGCGTGCGGATGCCGAGTTTAAAAAGGCACATCAAATTAAATTGAAAAATCGAGTTTCTACTGCCTATCACCAAAAATATACTCCCAATAATTACGAGCAACCGACCGAAACTGCCAAGGCTACGGTTACAAATCAAAGTCCTATTCCCCTACAGTTTTGGCATACCATTATCGGTTTTGAAGAGGCGATCGAGCATTTAGCGATCGGAATAGACGGTCAAATTGCTAGCGTCAGCAAGGATAAAGAGATTAATCTTTGGCAAGGGAATACGGGAAGAAGAGTAGGCATTTTGCAAGGACATTCAGATCTGGTAACTTGTTTGACGATGAGTTCTAGCGGGCGCACTTTAATTAGTGGCAGTCAGGATAAAACTATTCGCTTTTGGGATTTACAAGAAAGAAAAATAATTCGTACTTTTGGTGGCTATTTTGACGGGCATCTTAGTAAAGTAGTGGCATTAGCTTTGACTCCAGACAATCAAACTTTAATTAGTGGTGGTGGCGATAACTCTCTTAAAATTTGGGATGTCAATCACGCTAGAGAAATACAAAATATTAGTTTGGCTACTGCGATAACTTGTATTGGTCTTAGTCTTGATGGTCGGTTATTTTGTAGCGGTGGTTTAGATCCAGAATTAAAGATCAGACATAGTAAAACAGGGCAAGTAATTCGCTCTTTAAATAATAATTCGGGAGTCTTGTCTTTGGCTTTTAGTCCCGATGGTAATTTATTAGCGACGGGAGGTTTTAATCATAAAATCAAACTTTGGGATTTGACTACAGGAAAAGAGATTTATACTCTCATGGGACACGAAGATCGCGTATCTCAAGTCATTTTTAGCAGTAATGGCAAACATCTTCTGAGTAGTAGTTGGGATAAAACTATTAAAGTTTGGCAATTAGCTACGGGAAAAGAAATACATAGCGTTGAAGCTCATTCTGCCAAAATTAAGACGATGGCAATTTCTGACCAAGCGATCGCTACTGGTAGCGCAGATAATACAATTAAACTTTGGCAATATTATCTTTAAGATATGGGCGAAAAGTTTAGATATAAATACTCTTGAATAAATAATGCTAGAACGGCTATACCAGAGATAAGCTTATTAAATTAATAAGATAAAACTAATGAAATATATTCACCTGCAACAAAGATTGAAATTTTATCAAGGAGCAGGGTTAAGTAAAATAAAATTAAATTCTTCTCAGTCAATTTTAGCAGCAGAATATCAAAGATGTTTGAATTTAGGATTATCTCAAACTGATTTGGAGCAATTAGTGAAAATTAGGAGAGGAGAAGATTTAGCTTTAATTTCTCCCTTAGATATATACAGCAATCCAGATAAATTTGCTTTAAAAGTTGTTAAAGCTAAAGCATACGATCTGAGTCGGGTTAATAATCTTAGAGAATTACAATTATCTTTTCCAATTTTTCGAGATCGACAATATGATTTTAGAACTAAATTGTCTTGGTCTAAATGCGTTTATTCGATCGATAATTTGACTAAAAATACTCAAGAATTTACTAAATTTAAACAAGATATAGAAGCTTTTATTGTAGCGATTGAGGAAGAAAGATATCATCAGCTAACAGGAGAAACTGCTATCGAAGAAGCATATGAAGATTTGTCCAATTATATTAGCTGGTGGAAAGGGGCGCAGTGGGAATATACACTATCTACTCAACCTTCAACGCTTGATTTATTAAAAAGAGCCTGGTTAGAACAGTATTTTGCCCAACACAATTTGAGCGAACTACTTAGTTATAGTCCGATAGATTAGTTTTAAATGAAAATACATTATACGAAAATATTATGGTTATTACTCAAGCTGCCCGCCCTAAAGGTAGTCTACAAATAATTATTCAAAGTTGGAAAGATAGGATAGTTTGCTATTCTCCTAAAGGTGAAGGCTATAACGCTTACTTAGTGGATGAGAGAGATGGTAGTACGATTAATTATATCAATGCCAGTTGCGATCGATTACGCCATTGTGCGACTAACTATGATTCACTTTTGACTAAAATCAAACAAAATTATGAAGGCTATCTTAAAGAAGCAATTCTGAATACGATTAAATATGAAATAACCCGTAGGGCTTTTAGAAAACAACACGAATGGATTCATAGCAGTTATAAAATTTTAATCGAACAACAGCAGTTAAATGCCGAACAACAATTAGAACAAGTTGCCAAACTCAAAGCTATTATTCAAGAACAGCAACAAGAAGTAGCCAAAATTAAAACTGAATGTCGGGGAGAACTAGCGGCAATTCAAGCAGAACAATTATTAAAACAAAAAGAAATCGAAATCGAACGAAAAAATCAAGAAATAGCTAGACTCAATCAACAAATAGTAGCAAGCGATCGCGAAATTAAGCATCTAAAATCGGAATTAAAACAAGGCATGAATGAATTAAAGCTTAAGTATAAATGGCTGATTTCACAATTTATTCAAGACCGTACCGAACAACAAAAAATAGATAAAAATAGTAAGAGCATTCAAAGTTGTCAAAATATATTTAAAAAAGCTCAAAGAAAAATTTCCATATTACAAGCTGAAAATAGATTCTTACGTCAAGAAAATATCGATCTTTATCAAAAAACTAAAATGTTGCGGGGGAGCATCCCACTTTTTGACTAAGCATAAATAACCTAAGTTCGGGATAAGAGAATCGCTCGAAGAGAATAGTCTTTAGTCTTTAGTTCTTAATTCACAAGATGAAACTGAAAAGCAAAATTTTGTTTGGTTACGGCATTATTTTAAGTTTGATGCTTTCTGTCGGTGTTTGGGGAACTTGGAACTTGCGCCGTTTGGGAAAAGCCAGTGATGCTATCTTGCAAGAGAACTATCGCAGTATCTTAGCAGCAGAGAATATTATCGATGCCCTCGAACGTCAAGATAGTGCGGTTTTGTTGGCTATTTTAGAAGATCGAGTTCAAGCAGAACAGCAATTTTATCAAGGACAAGTTAATCTTTTGCAGTGGTTGGCTAGGGCTAAGGATAATATTACGATTGCCGAAGAAGAAGAGATTTTAACTAGTTTAGAAACCCAATATAATAATTATCTGCAAAATATTGATTTTGATAACATTACTATCGAACAATATTATGCCGAAATCTTCCCTTTATTTGAATCAATTAGAGATTCGGCGATTCAATTGCGAGAAGTTAATCAAGAGACAATGGTATCCGCTTCTGACGAGGTACAAAGGGTTTCTCAACAGGCAATTTGGTCGTCAGCAATCGCTCTATCTACCGCTGCTGGGTTAGGTTTAATTTTCAGTTTGTTACTGGTAGATCGCATTACCAAACCCATTAGAAAAACCATTGCTGCTACAGAAAAAATTGCTCAAGGAAATTATGATATTGCCATTGCCGTAGATTCTCAAGATGAATTGGGCATTTTGGCTACCGAAATTAATAGTATGAGTCAAAAGCTCAAGGCATTTCACGAACTAAACGTGGGTAAGGTAATTATCGAGCAACAGCGCAATGAAGCGATCGTGCAAAGTATTGGCGATGGAATTGTTGTCGTCGATGAAAACCTCAATATTATTGCCCTAAATCCCAATGCAGCTAGATTAGTTAATTTAAAACCACAATTGGCAGTAGGTAATTACTTTTTGGATGTTTTTAACAATCAAGATCTAGCTAAATATTTAAAAGAAACGATTATTTCAGGCAAGCCTCCTGAGTTAGATGATGAAAAAAGAATTATTGCGATCGCGCAAAACAATAAAACTCAATATTATCAATTTAAAATCACTCCAGTAGTTACCAAAGATAAAAATACTATTGGGGGCATAATTTTATTACAAGACATTACTAAATTCAAAGAAATAGATCGGCTCAAAAGCGAATTTGTCGCTACAGCTTCTCACGAGTTACGCACGCCCTTAACGGGGATGGCAATGAGTTTAAATCTATTACAAGAAACCACCCAAGACAAACTATCAGATTCAGAAACCGAACTATTAGATGCTGCTAATGAAGATGTAGCCCGACTGAGAAGCTTGGTCAATGACCTCTTGGATTTATCCAAAATAGAGTCGGGACGTATCGATTTAGATTTTACCCCAGTAGCAGTAGAGTTTTTATTAAACAAAGCGATCGCCACACTGAAAATACAAGCTGAAGACAAAAACATCACTCTCAAGACAGAAGACTTACCCGACCTACCCAAAGTTAAAGTAGACGTAAATAAAATACTCTGGGTGCTAACTAATTTAATCGCTAATGCAATTCGTTATACAGACAATGGAGGAGAAATTAAACTAATTGCCAGACATCAGAACGACTGGGTATACATTTCAGTAAGGGATAACGGTGCGGGAATTCCCAGAGAATTTGTCAGCAAAATTTTTGATAAGTTTGTTCAGGTAAAAACCGAAAAAGATGTTGGGGGTAGTGGTTTGGGTTTGGCTATTTGTAAGGAGATGGTTCAAGCTCATGGGGGAACAATTTGGGTTGATTCTACCGTAGGAGAGGGAAGTACGTTTACATTTACAGTACCAATTAACAATTAATAATTAAACCGATTAAAAATTATGTCTAAAGCAAAAATCTTAGTAGTTGATGACGAAAAAAATATCCGACGCACCGTGACGATGGCGTTAGAATCTTTAGATTATTTTGTCCATACTGCTTTTGATGGTAAAGATGCTATGGTGCAACTTACTGGTGATGAATACGATCTAATTATTACCGATCTCAAGATGCCAGGCATGGATGGAATGGAATTATTACAACAAGCCATAGCCAAATATCCCAATATCAAAATAGCCTTAATTTCCGCTCACGGTACGGTAGAAAATGCTGTCGAGGCAATGAAACTCGGCGCAGTGGATTTTCTGCAAAAACCCTTTACCCCCAAAGAACTACGCAATCTGGTGCATAACGTACTCGACAGAGAATCTTTCAGCCAAGAACAAGAATCGGAATTTAACAAGGCTTTTGAACTAGCAAAATATTATGCCAGCCAACGACAATTTAGTCGTGCCAATGCCTCGATTAAACAAGCTATCGGTCACGATCCCTCTCGTCCAGAAGCTTTTACCTTTTTGGGTAAACTACAAGAAGCCCTAGGAGACACCTCAGAAGCAATCAAAAACTACCGCGTGGCGATCGATCTAGATCCTACTTATCAACCAGCCAAAGACAATCTCGATCGCGCTACCAGAAATTCTACTAGTGCTAGACCGAGTTTTTAGGTACTAATGGGGACTGGGAGACTTGGGGACAAGGTGACTGGGAGAGTAGGTTAATCCTCAATTATCAGAAATCATCATTATCGGGAGTGAAAATGCGGGTTGCCTCTTCGATTTTCAGGCTATCTGCTACTTTGACAAGTTTTCGATGACCCCAAAAAACTTCTGGTGGGTTGTCTGGGAGTAATGCCAAAAAATCTTGGAGGAAACTGCGATCGTTTATGCTGCCCTTGGCAGTGCAACTCAAAAGCCCGTTAATTTCGGCAACTGCGTGTTTATTATCATTAATGACCATTAAATTGGGATTTTCTAATTCTCGTTTTAAACAAAGTCCCAGTTTGATGGCTTCGCTTTCATAGCTGTCAATATAGTCAAGTCCTTCCCATCTTGGCTGTAG
>NZ_JBZNBU010000110.1:0-6915 GCF_058530065.1 Waterburya sp.
AAACAAAGAGCCAACCAAAACCATCGCCATGATAAAGACAAAATACATAATCGCTGAAGTAGCGACAAAAGTAGAACCAATGATTGCCATCTGTTTTCTACTTCGGGTGTGAGTCAACAAGGAAAGGAGAATAATTAGCACCGTAAAGGCACAAGGATTAAAACCATCTGCTAGGGCAATAGTAGAAACAAAGAGAGGAAAAGGTAAACCTTGAGCGAATTCTTTAAGGGCGATATCTGGAGTGACCGCAAAAAACCAAAAAAGACTAACTACAATAACTACAATCAGTCCCAAACCAAAGGGCGATTTTCCCCGATTTCTCAGCAACTTCTTCAAGCCTAGGGGATATGCCAGTAAATATAAAATTGGTAAGGCTAATATGTGCCAGGGTAAAGATGAACTAGAAATTTGCTTTTTTTTAGGCGATTCCGTAGCTGCCAGATTAACTGGATGTCCTAACTCGGTTTCAATGGCAGTAATAATTTGATTTTTGTAACCGATATAACCTTGATAAACTGGGTTATATTCTAATTCTCCTTCACTTTCGCTGTAGCCAATAAACTGCTTATCTCCTACTAAAGTACGGGGAACTGCTTCCGATTTAAGCTGATGTTTCTCCCGAAAATTCTGCCAGACTTGGGGATGTTCGCTCACTTCATAATCGTGCAATTTTATTTCAGCATTAAGTCCAGCCACATTTTCCATTACTGGTTTTTGCTCCAGACAATGAGGACAAGTCTTGCTATGAAAAAAATAAATATCTACTGTCGATTCATCTGCTAGGGCGGGATTGACAAAACTTATTAAGCTAACCAAGCAATAGATAACGATAAAAACCCAAAATTTTCTATAAGCTCTCAGCTTCATGATGCTACCATTAACGACTATGACTAATGACTAGCGACCAACGACTATTACAGCGAACCGCGAAAACCTGTAATAATTCGACTACCATCTTTTTGAATGTGTATCTCTATTTGGTCGCTCGCCCAGTCTAACCTCTCTTTAAAATTTGGGTTTAAAACACGAACTTTTTGATTGCTAGAAGAAACCAAAGAATTAGGATCGTTAACTGCTAAATTTGATACAAAAGCACCATCAACTAAAATATCTAGTTGTTCGATCAATTCTTGACTGCTAGCAGGAGCATAGTCCGACTGCAACCTATCTAAAGTAAAGCCAGTAAAAGACATCACATTTAATCCTGCTGCTTTAACTTTTTTAGCTACTTCCGTTAAAGCTGGTGCTTGCCAAAAAGGTTCTCCTCCTGAAAAAGTCACTCCAGTATTTTTAGGATTATTTAAGATTTTTTCGACTAAATTATCAACAGAAATTAATTGATTTATTTCAAAAGACCACGAACTTGGATTAAAACAACCGTCGCATTCTCGCTGACATCCCTGTAACCAAACAACTGCTCGAACCCCAGGACCATTGACTTCCGATTCGTTGACATATCCCATAATATTGAGATAACCTGGGGGAATTTCTAATAGCTGAAGATAAGGATCGATTTTAGTTTTACTCATCTTATTTTCCGATAATTTAATTTACATCTCTAGACTAAATAATCATGTCAGAGAAAGGTGACTATTGCGGTACTTAGGTTTATATTTTATTTTTTATTTTAAAAGCAGGTTAAACCTTTAATAATTATTGATAATCTTAGCGACCGCCTCATAAATTTCAAGAAAAGTTTATAAGAAAATCTTAAGAAAAGATGATTGAGAAAAAATATTTTTTTATAATGGTTGGTGTATCGAGAAAATGTCTTAATTTTTCAATTTGTTAAGCAAATAATACGAGGAGAAATAGATGATTCGGCTATTAGTCAACCTGCTCGTATTGGTAATTAATGTATTGTATCGCGATCGCCCTGATTCTTGCTTTTATATTCTAGAAACCATAGCCAAAGTTCCTGATTTTGCTTATATATCCTCACTCCACCTTTATGAGACATATCGTCATCAAACTCAACTAAAATCTCAAGCTTCACCTCAAATAGCTATCGATTACTACCGCGATGGGGATCTATATCATATGTTTGATGAATTTCCCACAGCAAAACTATGATTGCTTGTCGGCAACCCCATGCCAAACACAATTTAAGCAGTCCCCATTCTTCAGAAAAATACTTTCCACGAACCTATTTAATTAATCAAATAATTAATCAAACAAAATAGATTACCCAGATCTAAGGAGATAATTATGTACCAAAAAATTCTCGTCGCCCTAGATGACAGCAACCTGAGCCAAAAGGCATTTCAACAGAGTCTATCCCTAGCCCAAGCGTTTGATGCGCAACTCATGTTACTCAATGTTGTTTCCCCTTTAGAAGCAAAATATCAAAATACTGTTTCTCTAATTGGCAGTGGCTATCATGGTACTGGTACTAACGAAATCGCCGAAGCAGAGTGGCAGGCACTAGTAGCAAATAGAATAGACTATCTACAATCATTAGTAAATGAAGCTGAAGATGCAGGAATTACTACCGATCTAGTGCAAGAAATTGGTCAGCCAGCACAGCAAATTTGTCAATCGGCAAAAGAATGGCAAGCGGATTTAATCGTGATTGGCAGCCATGGCAGAAAAGGTTTAAACGAATTAATCGTCGGTAGTGTTAGTAACTACGTATCTCATCACGTACCCTGTGCGGTATTGCTGGTGCATTAAATAGTTTTTGCTTTTTTGTCCTTGGCAATTAACGACTACCGACTAACAACTAACGACTAATCAATGACCAATACAATAACAACTCCAAAAGGCAGAATCCATTCCATTGAAACTTGCGGTACAGTTGATGGCCCTGGTATTCGTTATGTCATCTTTACTCAAGGTTGCCCTCTTAGATGTCTCTATTGCCATAATCCCGACTGTCGCCATCCTGAAGACGGTAGAGAAGTTACGGTCGATGAATTGATTGTAGACATTCAAAAATATCGTTCTTATATGAACTCTTCTGGAGGAGGAGTGACCATCACAGGAGGCGAACCGTTAATGCAGCCAGAATTTATTACGGATATTTTTCGTCGTTGTCAAGAATTGGGGATTCACACTACTCTAGATACTTCTGGGTATGTTAATTTAGCTACGGCAAAACCAGTTTTAGATTATGTAGATTTAGTATTATTAGATATTAAGTCTTTTGACAAAAAAACCTATCATCAAGTAACTAGTGTTTGTATAGAGCCAACTTTAAATTTTGCTCGCTATCTAAGTGAAATTAAACAGTCAGCTTGGATTAGATTTGTCTTAGTTCCCAATCTTACCGACTCTCCGCAAAATATTCAAAATTTAGCTAAATTTATAGCTGGTTTAAATAATGTAGAGCGGGTAGAAATTTTACCTTTTCATAAAATGGGAGAATATAAATGGGAACAGCTTGGATACGATTATCAGCTTCGAGATACACCAGAAGCATCCCCAGAATTAGTTAGTAAAGCTAAAGCTATTTTTCAGGAATACGGAATTCAAGCTTATTAATTTAACTTATTCTTTAGCTTGAGTATTTCATGATTAACAACCAACAAGCAACAATCAATAACCAACCATTAACCACTAAGCATCAACTATGAAAGTTAATAATATCCAAGACCTCAATGCCCTGGTGCAAAAAGTCAAAACCGCTCAAAGTCAGTATGCTAATTTTAATCAACAGCAGGTAGATGATATTTTCAAAAAAGCTGCTTTAGCTGCCAACGAACAACGTATTGCTTTGGCAAAACTAGCAGTCAATGAAACGGGCATGGGAGTAGTAGAAGATAAAGTGATTAAAAACCACTTTGCCTCCGAATTTATCTACAACAAATATAAAAACGAACCTACCTGTGGTGTAATCGAATCTGACTCTCATTTCGGGATTCAAAAGATTGCCGAACCCGTAGGAATTTTGGCGGGGATCGTGCCAACGACTAATCCTACTGCCACAGCAATTTTTAAAGCTTTAATTGCCCTAAAAACCCGCAACGCCATTATTTTTTCTCCCCATCCTAGAGCTAAGGAATGTACGATCGCTGCAGCTAAAACTGTCCTCGATGCTGCAGTAGCTGCGGGTGCGCCAGAAGATATTATAGGTTGGATCGATAAGCCATCGGTGGAACTTTCTCAAGCCTTGATGCAACATCCTGACATGAATTTGATTCTAGCTACGGGTGGTCCAGGAATGGTTAAAGCAGCCTATTCTTCAGGTAAACCTTCTCTAGGTGTAGGTGCGGGTAATACTCCTGCGGTGATTGATGAAACTGCAGAAATTAGACTGGCAGTAAGCTCGATCCTCTTAAGTAAAACCTTTGACAACGGCATGATTTGCGCCTCCGAACAGTCGGTGATTGTGGTCGATGAAATGTATGATCGCGTCAAGGAAGAATTTAGTTTGCGCGGTGCATATTTCTTGAGTCCTGAAGAACAATTTAAGGTCAGCCAAGTCCTAGTTAAAGACGGACATATCAACCCTGCCATCGTCGGTCAATCAGTAGCACAAATTGGTGCATTAGCAGGAATTGAAGTAACTCCAGGTAGCAAGGTTCTCATTGGAGAAATCGATGGAGTGGGTACGCAAGAACCCTTTTCCATTGAAAAGTTATCCCCCGTACTAGCCTTATATCGAGTAGCAGACTTTGAAGCAGCTACAGCAAAAGCTGAAGAATTGATCCTACTCGGTGGTAGGGGACATACTTCTGTACTCTATACTGCTCCCAGTAATCACGATCGCATTGACTATTTTGATACTCATGTCTCGACGGGTAGGGTATTGATTAATACTCCTTCTTCCCAGGGTGCGATCGGCGATTTGTACAACTTTAAATTAGATCCCTCTTTAACTTTGGGTTGTGGTACTTGGGGCGGAAATTCTGTCAGCGAAAACGTCAGCGTTTGTCACCTACTCAACATCAAAACCGTATCCGAACGCAGACAAAATATGCTTTGGTTTCGCGTACCCCCCAAAGTCTATTTTAAATACGGCTGTTTGCCCGTAGCACTGAGAGATTTAGCGGGTAAAAAACGAGCCTTTATCGTTACCGACAAGCCTTTATATGACTTGGGCATGATCAAAGAAGTCACCGATGCTTTAGAGGAAATTCACATTGAACATCAAATCTTCTATGATGTAAAACCCGATCCCAATCTTTCTACGATTGAAATGGGGTTAGCTAGGGTTAATACCTTTAAACCCGATGTAATTATCGCCTTTGGTGGTGGTTCTCCTATGGATGCAGCCAAGATCATTTGGTTGATGTACGAACATCCCGAAATCGAATTTGAAGGCATCGCCACCAGGTTTATGGACATTCGCAAGCGGGTATACGAACTACCTCCTCTGGGTAAAAAAGCAGAGATGGTTGCCATCCCCACCACTTCGGGTACGGGTTCGGAAGTAACTCCCTTTGCCGTCGTCACCGACGATCGCGCTGGGATTAAATATCCCCTAGCAGACTATGCCCTCACTCCTACTATGGCAATCGTCGATCCCGAACTAGTGTTAAATATGCCCAAGTCTCTGACTGCTTTTGGCGGAATTGATGCTCTAACCCATGCCTTAGAAGCCTATGCTTCGGTACTGGCAACAGAATACACTGACGGTTTGGCACTACAGGCGATCGCTCTACTGATGGAATATCTTCCCCGTTCCTACAAACTAGGGGCAAAAGATCCCCTCGCCAGAGAAAAAGTCCACTACGCAGCTACCATTGCAGGGATGGCATTTGCTAATTCTTTCTTGGGTATCTGTCATTCCATGGCACACCAACTAGGGGCAACTTTCCATATTCCTCACGGTTTAGCCAATGCCCTAATGATTACCCACGTCATGCGCTATAACTCTACCGATGCGCCCTTCAAACAAACTATCTTTTCTCAATACGAATATCCCCATGCCAAGGAACGTTATGCAGAAATTGCCGACTACTTAAAACTTGGTGGCGATACCCTAGAAGAAAAGGTAGATAAATTAGTTGAGGCGATCGAACATCTCAAACAAGAAGTCGATATTCCTGCAACTATTAAAGAAGCTATGCCAGGGAAAGATGCTGAGTTTTATGCCGAAGTAGAAACCCTAGCGGAACAAGCTTTCGACGATCAGTGTACTGGTTCAAATCCTCGCTATCCGCTGATAAAAGACCTGCAAGAACTTTATACTTCAGCCTATGAAGGCAATTTCAGGCAAGATATCGGCGATTCTTCTCAATCGGAAACAAAGGAAACAGTCACAATATAATTGTTAAACACTGTTTGTAATACACAATATTTTTGGTAAAGTCGATTTCTTCTAACTTTACCTACCCTCTATAAGTTCGGCTTATAGGGGGTTTTTATTTTTTGATTCTTACAGCAGTTTTCATCTAAGTCAGGTACAGGGCGTTGGTGAATCAAGGTATGATTTAACTGTCAGGCGATCGTTAATAAGAAATATGTTTTGTGACATAAGGCACTGGAACATCGGAAAATTTTAAATAATGAATAAGTAATCTAATTGAATGCTCAAGCATCTCTAATGATTTTAAGTAACAAAGAGTTTTACGATGTAATCTTGCTAAATAGTGCCTTAATCTTGTATTTTCTCCCTCAACCCTGGTCATATAAGTCTTGCTAACAATTTGGTCGCCATCAGGAATAAAACTAGGATAAACATTCCAACCGTCAGTGACATAAAAATAACACTGCCATTTAGGGACGATTTCCCACAACGGTTTAAATGTGTTCGCGCTACGATCTCCCAAAACCCACCCTAGAATACCTGGTTGAAAATGATCTACCGCTGTCCACAGCCAAATCTTGTTGTCTTGGCGAGCATTCCCTTGCGGAAAAGTGCGGTCTTGAGCGAGAGGGGTGGCGAGGCTTCCTCGCCATACCCAATCGAAGCTTTGGGGTCTCCCCCATGAGGAGGCACGGACTCGGAGCTTGCATCCGAGTATGGAG
>NZ_JBZNBU010000111.1:0-9626 GCF_058530065.1 Waterburya sp.
GAGACTTACTATCTTAAGTTTCTACTATGACCTATTACTTAGCGAAACGGTGGAGATTGGAGCAATCCACCATTTTTAACTAAATTATTTGCCCCCCGATCCAAGCCGAAGGGTTTACCAATATTACGCTCGTAGATTTCTCCGTAATTACCGACGTATTTGACTATTTTTCGGGCAAAATCAGGGGATAAACCGATATTTTTACCTAAATCACCTTCGAGTCCCAAGAAGCGTCGAATTGTCGGATTTTTAGTTTTACTCAGGCGATCGACATTTTGCGAATTAACTCCCAGTTCTTCAGCTTTGATTGTGGCATAAGATACCCATTCCACCACATCAAACCATTCTGGTTCATTATTGGCAATGACCGGACCTAATGGCTCTTTAGAAAACACCAAGTCCAATACTTTGTGTGCTTGAGGATTGGTTAAAGTAGCACGACGAGCAACTAATTCCGAGCGATCGCTAGTTACTGCGTCGCATTCACCAGATTCATAACCTAGATACATTTGTCCTATGTCTTCAAATGGCACTGGAATATAGGCTAAATTATTTTGACGCATTTGGGCGGCTAAATTGGCTTCAGAAGTCGTATTGGCGGGTACGCAAACGGATTTACTGTATAAATCTTCTAAAAACTCAATATTGCTATCTTGAGAAACTAACAAACCTTGACCGTCATAAAAATTAGTCGGCGGAAAATCTAAACCCCCAGCCGTATCGCGAGTTAAAGTCCAAGTAGTATTGCGACTTAAAATATCTACTTTTCCCGATGTTACTGCGGTAAAACGTTCTGGAGAATTAAGATGGCGGAATTCTACTTTAGTCGGATCGTCAAAAATCACTACGGCGATCGCTCGACATAAATCAACAGAAAGTCCTGTATAACTGCCATCTTGCTCTTTGTAGCTAAATCCTGGTAATTCTTCATTAATTCCGCAAATCAGTTTACCCCGTTGTTTAATTAAATCTAAGCGATTAATTTTATTAACAGTTTTTTGGGGATTATTTTCTGCTGTGATTTGAGCATTACTTTGAGTATTACTTTTAAGTTCCCTCATTCCATTGCGACAACCACTACAAGCGATCGCCAATATTAATGGCAACAACCAAAAGGTGAATGTACGTTCGTTAGTTGTTTGATGGAACATCTAATTAATGTTACCCCTACTTATTTACTAAAAACGACCGAAAAGAGAACTACTAAAATCTTTAACAGCATCGTGACAAAATTTGGGTAAAATCTGTTTATCAAAGGGAAGGAATAAATACTTTTGGGAGGATCGAACCATAAAAAATTAAAATAAACTAGAAAAAAGAAATATATTCCTTGTTTATAACCTTTTTATGGTTAACTAATTCAAATCAAGATATTTAACTAACAGCAGCCCCAAGTAAACATCTTTTTTTCCTTTGCTCTACCAAAAATTTATCGATCGACAAAATGCGTTTCACCATTAAAAATTTATATTGGATCGATTTATTGATTCTTGGTTTGACATTAATAATAATGGTTGTGGGCATTGGTAATTATGGTCTGTACGAACCCCATGAAGGGCATTTTGCTATGGTGGGACAGGAAATGCTCTGGCGCAATGATTGGATCGTTCCCCATCTCAACGGATCGCCCTATTTAAACAAACCGCCGTTATTGTATTGGTTAATTGCTTTTTCGACTAATATTTTTGGTTCGACAGAATTTGCAGCCCGATTGCCCATAGCCCTATCTGGTTGGTTGGGCATAATCATTGCTTGGAAATGGACGAGAGAACTTTGGGGTATTAATGCCAGTCGTATCGCTGCTTTGATGTTGTCAGTCACTTTAGGTTGGTTTATTTTTACCCATCAAATTTTGATTGATGTTTTATTGGGTAGTTTGTTGCTTAGTAGTAGTTATTTTCTCTGGCAGTGTCTTTATAAGCCTCGTTCTTGGTTTAATTGGTGGAGTGCTTATATTTCCCTAGCTTTGTGCGTTCTAACCAAAGGTTTGATTGGAGGAGTTTTTCCTTTGTTTGGCTGTTTGGCTTTAATTATTGTTCGGCAAGATTGGAAAATAATCCAGCGAATTAAATTATATAAAGGTTTATTATTGGTTTTGGCTTTAATTATTCCCTGGTTTGTGGCTTTAGAGTTATCTAATCCAGGTTTTCTCCATTATTTTATTATCAACGAACATTTCGATCGCCTGTTAGATCGTCGTTTTCCTCCAGATTACGAAGTATCTAAAGTTAGTGCGGTGGGTTATCTGGCGATTACTGCTTGTTGGTGTTTTCCCTGGATTTTATTTTTTCCCTCAGTGGTTAAATTTACTTGGCAAGAATGGCGCAGAGGCTTTATGGGTAATGCTTCTATTTTAGACCGCAAAAATAGTGATGGTATATTTCTCTTGGCTGTGGGGGCAATGTTACCTGTGATTTTATTTTTACCCCTTTCATCGCGGTTGATTTACTACAGTATTCCCGCTATTCCTCCCTATGTAATCTTGTGCGCTGGTTGGTGGAATAAAAATTATGGGAAGCCCGTGAAACAAGTAAGACATAGCAAAGCAATCGACTATTCCATTGAAAAAAAACAACTACCCCAATTAGATCGAACTTCCAAGGTAAGCACCTTATGTCAATCCCCAGTCAAAGTTATTACTTCCTCCAGTCCAACTAAAGTATTGAATTTATACGGCGCGATCGCAGTTGTCTTGGCAATCGGTTGTTACGCTACTATTCCTTTTATTCCTACTTTAATTAATGTCTTGCCCCCAGTCTTACAAACCCCTGAAATTACTTGGTTGATGTTATTAGTCGCGATCGCTTTAGGTACGGGATGGTTGGTTTCGGGGATTGGAATTTTTAAAAGTTTTGCCTCTGCTTGGTTGCCCCTATTTGTGGCTCTCGTTATTACTTATGCTGCTACCATTCGAGGTTTTGTTCTCTTTCAAGATATTCGTTCTTCAAAAACTTTGGTAACCGAAACTACTAGTTGCTTGAGCCAGGATACCCTTTGGATCTTTGAAGGTTCGCGAGAAATTGGCGCAGCAGGGGCAATTAGCTATTATTTGAATCAAAACCAAAATCATAATTTCCCAGATAATTCCTATCAGACTGTCATGGTTTTAGCCGATGGTGGCAAAAATCGTCTTCCCCCTCAGTTTCCTGGTTCGACTCCCGAATATCTGTTAACTCAAACTCAACTAAGACAATATTGGTATGGCGATCGCCCTGTAGTTTTTCTAACTGATTTTCTTCGCCTACCCAACAACCCCCAAGATCCTGCAAATCTTAATTTACCCGAAGCCAATATCCAACCTGATTGGGTTCAAGGTCAACGTAAACTTTACCTCAATCAAGTTGCTCGGGCAAATAAAGCCAAACAATGTAACTTTATTGATGGACAATAGACAATTTCGGGTAATTAACTCGTTGCTGTTGCATAATTGCATAAAAACTCTTGATTATTTCGTACTAATAAATAGTCTTAACGCTTTAGCTAGTTAGGGAAGCGTTGAGATTGTAGTGTTATGGGTAAATACTTAATGTATTTCCTGTAACCTACAAAGAATCATAACTAACCGAAAAACATAAACGATAGAATATAAAAAACAATATAAATAATAAATATAACCATTCTCCCCAAGAGAAAATGACACCTAATCCAAAAATCCTTAAATCCATTGAAAAGCTAGACTATAGAGTAACTGTCGGCGATGTAGCAGCAGATACGGGGTTAGAACTAAATTTCGCCCAACAGGGATTATTGGCTTTAGCGGGTGAAGCAGGAGGACATCTCCAAGTGGCAGATACGGGAGATGTGGTGTATTTATTCCCTCAGAATTTTCGTTCGATTTTGCGTAATAAATATTGGCAATTGCGCTGGCAACAAACCTGGGCAAAAATTTGGCAAGTGTTGTTTTATATTATTCGCATTTCTTTTGGCATTATTTTGATCGCTTCAATTGTGCTGATGATGGTTGCCATAATCGCTATTATTATTGCTATCAATTCTAGCAATGACGAGCGAGAAGGAGGTAGAAGTCGCAGTTATGGAGGAGGCTTTTTTGTACCCCGTTTTTGGATTGGGGACATTTTCTGGTGGTTCGATCCTGGTTACAATCATCGCCGTCTTCAGCGGAGGCGACAATCTTCTGGAGAAGATGGGATGAACTTTTTAGAATCTGTTTTCTCTTTTCTGTTTGGCGATGGCAATCCCAACGCAGATTTAGAAGAATCTAGATATGCTGCCATTGGTTCGATAATTAGTAAAAATAGAGGGGCTGTTGTGGGAGAGCAAATTGCTCCCTATGTGGATGAAGTAGATGAAGATGAAGACTATATGATTCCAGTTTTAAGTCGTTTCAATGGCTATCCTGAAGTTTCTCCTCAAGGACAATTAGTTTATTACTTCCCCGAACTTCAAGTAATGGCTAGCCAAAGACAAAGCCGATCTACCTCTTCTTTGGGCTATCTCCAAGAAAAATTGTGGAAATTTAGCCAAGCAAACAGCAATCAAATTACTATGGCTGCTGGTTTGGGAGTCTTAAATATTGTCTTGGCTTTGGTTTTACAATCGTTGTTAGGCAATGGCGAGATCGCAGACCAATTAGGAGGAATTGTTGCTTTTGTTGGTTCGATTTATTGGTTGCTCTTGGGTTATGGTATTTCATATCTTTTAATTCCTTTAGGGCGTTATATTTGGATTCAAGGACGCAATCCACAAATAATTAAACGCAATCAAGAGAGAGAAACAAGAGCGATCGCTCTACGTCAACCCGATCGCACTCTGGAACAAAAACTATCCTATGCCAGTCAATTTGCCAATCAAAAAGTAATCGGCGAGCGCGATATTACTTACAGTACAGAAGAGGATTTGCTAGATCAAAATCTTCAAGATCGCGATCGAATAGATCGAGAGTGGCAGGAAAGATTGAAATAATCCAACAATTATCTATTACCCACTACTCACTAAAAGCGCGATCGCCGATTAATGAGTACGTAACATCAGTTAGTAATTCCTTCGATCGCTATATCGACCAATTGATTGACGAATTCCTTTGTTAAAGGTTGATGTTTCAGCAACAAGCGATAGAATAACGGACTATACAAAGCATCAATTACAACTTCGGCATCCATATCTCCTCTCAATTCTCCTCTTTCTACTCCTCTTTGAAATATTCGTTTAGCATCTTGTCGTCTGGGAGTTAGCCAATTTTCGCGAAACGCAGCAATTAATTCTTCATTAGCCTGTCCGCAACCAATAACATTAGCTAATACTTCTCCTCTAGGACTGTTCATTAGTTTTACGATCTTTTGCATCTGCTCTCTAAAGTCTGACGATGCTTTTCCAGTATCGGGAAAGGCTAATTCTGGACTCACTGCTTCTAAAAAAGCATCCATTGCTAATGCTGATTTTGTTTTCCAGCGTCGATAAATCGTTGGCTTGCCTACTTCTGCCCTTGCTGCTACTCCTTCAATGGTTAAATCCATAAATCCGACTTCGATCAACATTTCATAGGCTGCTTTGAGGATCTTGGCTCTAGTTTCAGGCGATCGCGGTCTGCCACGTCCAGATTTAGCAACGGTTTTGGTTTTTTTTATTTTAGGGGTTGACATTTTGATTTACCTTTCGTTATATTAATTACGTAGCGTAACGTTTTAATTATAAATTAAACGATGTCAAATGACCAGCCACCATAAAAAGCAGTCCCCAACTAAGCTATTTTTACTAACTTGGTTGGCAATCTATCCTTTAATCACAATCATTCTGCATTTTTTTGGCAAATACCTCAATGTACTACCTTTACCCATCCGCACTTTAATTTTGACAGGAGTTTTGGTTTATCTAATGACTTACTGGGTAATGCCAATATTAATGAAGTTATTTCGCAACTGGCTAAGATAGCCACAAGAATTTTTTTCTTTTTAGTTTTACTTGTCGTAACGTATTTATAAAAAAATGAACGCAATTACATCATTCTCGCCCATATTTAAAATTGCTCAAGAATTAACCGTTAATCGTCTCGGTTACGGCGCAATGAGACTTTCAGGACAACCAGGAAATTTCGGTGCATATCAAAACTGGGAAGGAGGAAAGCAACTATTACGTCGTGCAGTTGAACTTGGAGTTAACTTTATCGATACCGCCGAAGCCTATGGCGCGGGATTTAACGAAGAATTAATCGCTGATGCTTTATATCTCTATGCCGATAATCTGATTATTGCTACCAAAGGGGGAATTAATAAACCCGCAGCAGATAAAATACTCGCCGATGCTTCCCCAGAATTTCTGCGTCAAGGTGTAGAAGGAAGCTTACAACGACTCAAACTAGAGCAAATCGATCTCTATCAATTACATCGTCCCGATCCTAAAGTTCCCTTTACTGATTCTATCGGTGCATTAAAAGAATTACAGGATGAAGGAAAAATACGTCACATTGGCATCTCTAATGTTTCTCTCGAACAAATTAAAACAGCCAGAGAAATTATTGAAATAGCCTCAGTGCAGCATAAATTTAGCATTAGCGATCGCTCTAACCAAGATATTTTAGACTACTGTACCCAAAACAACATTGCTTTTATCCCCTATGGTTCGTTAGGCGCACATCCTTTAAGACGTGGCTCACCTCTAGCAAATGCAGAAGGAATGCTTGCAGAAATTGCTCAGAAAAAAGCAGTTAAACCCAATCAAATCGCTTTAGCTTGGTTATTACACTACGCACCCAATATTATTTTGATTCCTGGTACGACAACTATTTCTCACTTAGAAGAAAATATTGCTGCTAGTTCGATTCGACTTACTACTGAGGAAATAAATTTATTAAATCAGATGTAGTTAACAGCAGCTATCTCCAATACAAAATAACAAAGGAAACAAGACAAAAGACCTATGACAAGTAACGCTTTTGATCGCATGAATATTGACCACGTAATGATTTGCGTGCCAAATTATCAAGAAACTATTCAATGGTATCGAGAAAAATTAGATGCCACTATCGAAAAAGAATGGACTAATGAATAATCGCGGTGTTCCTACTTTCGTTGATGCTGCCGATTATCCCAACGTCGGACGCAGAGTAGGTTTTGTTAAAGATAATAACGGCAATATTATCGAGTTTGCAGGAAGTCTGAAAGGAAAATAAATAGCGATCGCACAATTAGTATTTATTAAAATGATGAACTCAACAGCAAAATCTCAGTTAGAAACAGATATAAGGACTATTCAACAACTAACCGCACAATGGATTGATGTCTGGAGTCCGAAAGAAAAACCCTTTACAGGAGAAGGTTTAGAAAATATTTTTGCTACGGGAGACAATGAAATTTTAGTTTTTGACAACTTTGACAACGGCGTAGTTGTCCTTCACAGCCTCCAAGAATATCTAGATACTTGGATACCAGTAATGGAGAACTTTAGCTACTGGAAAATTCAGTTAGAAGATAATTTAAACATTTCAATCGATGGCGATTTAGCAGTAACTACATTTTCCTGGGTTGGCGGTGGCAAAACTAAAGATGGACAAGAGGTAAAAGCCAGACAATACGGTACTCATACCTGGAAGCGTCTTAACAATGAATGGCGGTTAGTACACGAACATTTAACTGCTAGCTAAATTTATTCATTCAGCATCAAGCCTATTTTTTTGTCCTCATTAATTACATTTAGTAACGTAAATAAATTAACTCAGGAATACAACTATGAACACAACATTCACTGCTCAAAACATCGTTATCATTGGTGGAACATCGGGAATTGGATTAGCAGTAGCTAAACTTTTAGCCGAAAAAGATGCAAATTTAACTATTGCCAGTCGCTCGACAGAACGTCTAATTAAAGTAGCTAACGAAATCGGCGATCGCGTACAGATAGACACAGATGTCGCACCCACTTTTCTGCACGTACTCGAAAGCACTTACATCAACGGAGCAAATATTCCCGTCAATGGTGGCGCAATGCTACAAACCATTGTTTAAACAGCTATTAAATTCTTTTCAGTCTTTGAGGCTGGTACTGAGTAAAGCGATAAACACCGATTTTGAAAATTAAACACAAAAAATTATTAACAACATTAGGAGAACAAACATGACTTCATTACAAGGAAAAGTAGCATTAGTAACGGGTGCGACTTCAGGAATTGGTAAGGCTAGTGCGATCGCTTTAGCTAAAGCTGGGGCAAAAGTAGTGTTAGCAGGAAGAAGAATTGAAGCGGGTAGTGCGATCGCAGAATCGATTGTAGCGTCGGGAGGAGATGCCATCTTCGTTCAAACCGATGTGGGGGATGAAGCTCAAATTCAAAATTTAATCGAGCGGGCTGTAGCTAAATACGGCAAACTGGACATTGCTTTTAATAATGCTGGTGTTGAAGGAGAGTTTGGCATTATTACCGCCGAGCAAACCGCAGAACACTATCAATCTGTTTTTGATATCAATGTCAAAGGGGTTTTACTGGCAATGAAACACCAAATTCCTGCCATGTTAGCCAATGGTAGCGGGGCGATTATTAATACTGCTTCCACTGCTGCTACTATAGGTATTCCCAGCGCGGGTATCTATGCAGCTAGCAAACACGCCGTCTTAGGTTTAACTCGCTCTACTGCTTTAGAATATGCCCAGCAAGGTATTAGGGTTAATGCTATTAGTCCTGGCGGTGTGGAAACAGAGATGATGCAACGAGCTAATGGTACTCCAGAAGAAGCTTCTGAAGGAAGAGAATTTTTTAAAAGTCTTCATCCTCTAGGAAGATTTGCTACACCAGAAGAAATAGCCGAAACGGTGGTGTTTTTAGCTTCTCCTGCTGCTGCTTTTATGACTGGCTCTAATTTAGTTACCGATGGTGGTTGGACGGCACAGTAATAGCGATCGCACTTCTATAAAGTTGGCTTACGATGCGATCGCCCAAAAGTTTAGCAAATTAGATATCTTAACTTACCGATCAAAATTCAATCACAACGAAGGATTAGATTATGGAACTTCAACTTCTAATTAATTTAGCAATTTCCCAAAATTATTATTTAAAGGAGTTAAAGCATGACAAATAAACCAAACATTTTAATTCTCGGTGCGACAGGGAAAGTCGGTGGTGCAGTAGTAGAACAGCTTGTAAAGAACAAAGATGTTAACGTAGTTGCTGCTACTCGTTCTGCTGAAAAGGCTCAAGCATTCAAAGAACAAGGTATCGATAGCGTAATTATAGATTTAGATAAGCCAGAAACGATCGCACCCGCCTTGGAAAACATCGATCGCGCTTTACTCTTGACTGGCTATACCGTTGATATGCTCAGACAGAGTAAAAGATTTCTCGATACGGCAAAACAAAAAGGGGTACAACACATAGTTCATATTGGCGCATCTACTGCACCTACAAACGAGGTGGCACACTGGGGATGGCATCAATTTATCGAAGCATATATCGAAAAACTCGATTTGAACTATACTCATTTACGTCCTGAAGCCTTTATGCAAAACCTTTTCGGCTTTGGTTGGCTAAATAATGGAATAATCACTAACTATATTGGCAATGCTCGTTGGAGTTGGATCGATTGTTACGATCTGGCTGCGGTAGCGGTAGAAACTTTACTCAATCCAGAAAAATATAATGGACAGACAATACCCCTTGGTTACGATGCCAAAACAATGGATGA
>NZ_JBZNBU010000112.1:0-11624 GCF_058530065.1 Waterburya sp.
GCTACGCCACCCACCAACAGAACTAAACCAATAGTTAGGGCAGGAATTCTTTTTACCAAAGGCTTGCTAGATTTTGTTTTGTTATCTGCTGTGTATTCCATAGCTACTAAAATGTTTTGTTATTTAACTAAACTGTTTAGTTCAGATGTTGCTATACTAAACTAAACTGACTAGTTTTGCAATATTTCTTTTGGCAATAGAAAATAAAAGTATGACTAAAATTGACCCCAAGATTTCCGAACGAACTAAATCAGAAGCCAAAAGCGTAGCTATTTTAGAAGGAGCAATGAAAGAGTTTCTCAAACATGGCTATGCTGCCACTAGCATGGACAAAGTAGCAAAGTCAGCAGGAGTTTCTTAAGCGACGGTATACAGTCATTTTGGCGATAAAGAAAACTTGTTTAATGCCTTAATCCAGAATTTGGTCAAAGATAAATTTCAGACAGTAATGGGGTTGGATTCACCTCAATCATTAGAACAAGATCCTAAAGTAGTATTATCGGCAATGGCAACCAAAATGCTAGCCAATGCTCAAAGCGATCGCTCCTTGCAAAACTTTATGCGAATTATTATTGGCGAGTCGGGACGTTTCCCAGAACTTGCCAAGGCTTATGTCAATAATGTAGCTAAACCGACAATTGAAGTTTTGACTAGATATTTTCAATCTCATCCCACCCTAAAATTAACAGATCCAGAAGCTACGGTGAGAGTGATGATGGGAACTATGGTCTATTTTGTAATCTTACAAGAAATGATGCACGGTAAAGATATTGTGCCATTGGAAGGCGATCGCGTTATTGAAACCTTGACTAATTTAATTACATCAGAAAATAGGTTTTGATCTGCTTGGCAGTAATTATCATAAAAGAGGGTTTATAGGTTATGGGTTATAGGTAAAAAAAAAGGCAGCCTCAGATCGAGACTTGCCCTCAAAAGATAATTTTACTTAAATGATTGGGATATTTAAAAGCTAATAGCTACGAGCGATCGCTCGTTTACATCATACCCATACCACCCATTCCAGGCATACCGCCCATGCCGCCCATGCCGCCCATACCGCCAGGCATACCGCCACCAGCGGGCATTGCAGGTTCGGGTTCGGGTTTCTCTACCACTAGAGCTTCAGTGGTCAATACCATACCTGCGATCGAAGAAGAATTTTGCACTGCCGAACGTACTACTTTAGCAGGATCGATAATACCACCCACAATCATGTCGCCAAATTCGTTAGTTAGAGCGTTATAACCAACCTTAAACTCGCTATCTCTAACTTTTTCGACGATTACAGAACCTTCAACCCCAGCATTGTTAGCTAATTGGCATAAAGGTGCTTCCAAAGCTTTAGCAAAAATGTCTGCTGCTACTTGTTCTTCGCCGTCTTCTAGCTGACTTTTGAATTCCACTAGCTTTTTAGACAAGTAAATTAAAGTAGTTCCACCACCAGGGACAATACCTTCGTCTACTGCTGCTTTGGTGGCATTTAGCGCGTCTTCAATGCGAAGTTTACGGTCTTTTAGTTCGGTTTCGGTTGCCGCACCAACTTTAATTACAGCAACGCCACCAGCTAATTTAGCGATGCGCTCTTGTAGTTTTTCTTTGTCGTAGTCAGAATCAGTTTCTGCTAGTTGTTTGCGGAGTTGTTCGACTCGTTTTTTGATGTCGTCGCTATTACCAGAACCAGAAACGATCGTGGTGTTTTCTTTATCGATGCCAATTTTCTCAGCAGTTCCTAACATACTCAAGTCTACGGTGTCTAGACTTAAGCCTACTTCTTCAGAAATTACTTGACCGCCAGTTAATACAGCAATATCTTGCAGCATTTGCTTGCGGCGATCGCCAAAACCAGGAGCTTTGATTGCCGCTACGTTAAGCACGCCACGAGCTTTGTTAACTACTAAAGTGGCTAGGGCTTCTCCTTCTAAATCTTCAGCAATAATTAGTAGGGGTTTGCTTTCGCGAGCGACTTTTTCGAGAACGGGAACTAAGTCGGCGATCGCGCTAATTTTTTTGTCGGTAATTAAAACTAGAGCGTTATCAAATTCTACTACCTGTCTTTCTTGATCGGTAACAAAATAAGGAGAAACAAAACCGCGATCGATCTGCATTCCTTCTACTACATCTAGTTCTGTAGCCAAAGATTTAGATTCTTCAACGGTAATTACTCCATCTTTGGTGACTTTAGCCATAGCTTCGGAAATCATTTTACCGACCTCCTCGTCATTACCAGCAGATACCGTTGCTACTTGAGCGATCGCATCTCCCGCTACGGGTTGAGAGATAGTGGCAATCTCTTGCACCAAAAAACTAGTAGCTTTTTCTAAACCTTTTTTCAATGCTACAGGATTAGCTCCTGCTGCAACATTTTTTAAACCTTCTTTGATTAATGCTTGAGCGATTACTGTTGCAGTAGTAGTACCATCCCCAGCATTATCTTTAGTTTTCGATGCGACTTCTTGAATTAGTCTTGCACCAGTATTTTCGAGAGGATCTTCTAAATCAATTTCTTTGGCGACAGTGATTCCATCATTGACAATTTGAGGCGCGCCAAACTGTTTTTCTAATAAAACATTACGACCTTTAGGGCCAAGAGTTATTTTTACAGCATCAGCCAGGGCGTTTACCCCTTTTTCTAATGCTCGTCTCGACTCTTCATTAAACGAAACGATTTTCGCCATAGGATTTTATTCTTTTAGTTCCGCTATACACATCATTTGCAAATTTAGCACTCTTTAGGGGAGACTGCTAAATTATATTATCTAAATTTTTAAATTATTTCGTCTTGTAGTGATAACCGAAGCTTCGCTAAATTTGTTGGCTCAATATAAAAGCAGCATAATTATTACCGCTACAAAAACAATGACAGAGATCGCCACAAAATAACGCATCTGATTGAGTTGATTTTCTAGCTTGTGGATTGCTTGCTTGCTACCTGCAAATATGGTGTTTATGTATCTCTGCTGTTCTAGATTGCGATTATCTATTTGAATATCGATTTCTTGAGGGTTAGGAATTGAATTACTAAACCTTTTGGTAGCAACATCAATTCCACTTTGCAATTGATTGCTTACTCGATCCTGAAAAATTTCTAATCCATGACGAAAATCTTTTTTTAAGTTGTTTATTTGTAGCTCTAACTCTTGAGATAATTCTTTTCTTTGAGCTTCATTTCTAGCAGTAATTTTTTCTTCTAAAGCTACAATCGATTGAGTATATTTATGTTCTAATTCTGATAAAGTTTTGGCTGCGTCTTCTTTCTCTTGGATTAGATGAGAAAGTAATTTTTCAAAAAGTCCTGGCCCTAGTTGAAAATAGCCCCTTTGAACCGCACGAATGGTATCGGCAATTTCTTGAGTTGAAGTATTTTTTAACAGATATCCTCTTGCCCCTGCTTCGACAGCTGCATTAATATTAGCTTTATCATCATGGCTGCTCAGGATAATTACTCTGGTATCGGGAAAACGCTGACTAATTATTTTAGTAACGGTTAAACCATCCATTTCAGGCATTTCTAGATCGACAATCATAATATCAGTCGCTTTTTGTTCGATTTGAGCTAAAGCTTCCGCACCAGTAGTTGCTTTACCAATAACTTCAAAGTCAGATTCAGCTTCTAGAATAGCTTGTAATGCTTGTCTGGTAAAATTTTGGTCGTCTACTATTAGTATTTTAATCATAAAAGTTTATTTAACTAGAAATGACAAGATATTGTTATTAAATACTGTTATTTATTATTTAAGGGATATAAAGTAGCAAATCTACTATTTTTCAGGTTTGTGATTGATTTTGGATTATTTTTTTGAAAAAGTTTTAACTAATTCAACAAGACAATTTTATTAATAGTTATATCTAGGTCGGATATTGGCACAATCTCGAAAATTTATAAAGTTTTAGCAAATCAAATAGGTTTTTATTGATATTTAAAAATTTTATGATGTTGAATTTTATTAAAATAAATTAATTATTTTATAATTTAAGGGGGTGGTGCGATCGCGAAAGATGAAGCAAGTCTATCTGTTGAAAAAATCAACTCTTAGTATTACTAACAAAATTTTATCTAGCAAATAAAATGCTAGGCTTGCACATCAATAGATATCTTACAGGAAATTGTTCGCTCTAATCTGATAATATAGATGTTACACTATCTACTTTAAAAGCTCATTTTAAGCCATTGTAACAAGTTTTGAATAGTGAAATATTTGTTAGGATATATCAGTATTAAAGAGTGTAAGTATATTAATTGCTGATAGCCAATTGAATCTAACTATTACAACCAATTATGCTAGTCAGATTTTATTGAGTTTCAACTGATTTATAAATTACTCGATTGCGACCTTTGAGTTTAGAATCGTACAAGGCATTATCAGCGGCAGCGATCAGAGTGTGAGGAGAAGAACGAATATCGGGAATAATACTCGATACTCCCAAACTCAGACTAACTATGTTGCTAATTTCTGATGCGCTATGAAGTATTTTTAAGTCTTTTATTTGTTGATGAATTTCTTCTGCGACTTTAATCGCACCTTGTCCTTCTGTATAAGGTAAAACTACAGCAAACTCTTCTCCTCCATAACGGAATGCCACATCTGCTGCACGTTTGACTGCCCGTTCTATTCCTTGAGCAACTTCATAAAGACAATTGTCTCCTGCTTGATGTCCATAAGTATCGTTATAGGCTTTGAAATAATCTACATCGCATAAAATTAGGGATAAATATTCTCTTTCTCTGGCACATCTAGACCATTCTTGAGTAATGTATTCATCAAAACGACGGCGATTGGCTATGTTTGTCAAACTATCGATATTTGCTTGGTAAGTCAGTCGTAAATTGGCTTTTTTGAGAGTGATTTCAATTTGCTTGCGATCGCTAATGTCGCGAAAAGTCATTGCAAAACCATCTCCGAGCTTTACCGCTACAATATGAAACCAGAGTTTGAGAGAACCGCGATCGTAGTAATATTCTTTTTCTAAAACCGTACAGGTTTCTACAACTTGAACGAATAGCTCGAATAAACCATCAAATAGATGACTAGAAGAAGTTTCAACAAATAATCTTTTTCCCGTTAGAGTTTGGGTAGTTTCACCTACAGTCATAGCTGCCACTGGATTAGCAATTAACCAGCGAAAATCCACAATTTTGTTTTGGCGATCGCGAATAGCTTCAAAAGCAGCTACTCCGTCTAAAGAACTATTTAAAACTCCTGTCAACAATGCCCTAGATTGGTTTAATTCTCGTTCTGCTATTTCTCGTTCCGTTATTTCTCGATTGAGAATTGCTCTGAATTGATGCTTTTGATGGATAATATTTAGCTGTGTTTTGATGCGAAAAATTACTTCTTCAACAAAAAAGGGTTTGGTAATATAATCTACGCCACCAATTTTAAAAGCCTCTACTTTATCAAATTCAGAATCTAAACCACTAAGAAATATAATTGGTATGTGTTGAGTTTCAGCCTGAGATTTCAAGACACGACAGACTTGATAGCCATCCATAACGGGCAACATGATATCAAGCAAAATTAGATCTGGGGTTTGTTTCTTAACCATTGATAGAGCCATTTTGCCATCAGTGGCGGAATTAACATGATATCCTCGATCTTCTAATAAAGATGATAAAAGTCTTACATTTTCGGGCAGATCGTCTACTATCAGTATGTATTCTTGAAAGTTTTTTTGATACTTAATATTCATCTACCACTACTAGGTAATGATTATTTTTTAAACCTAAATCAGTAGCTGTAGTCAATTAAATATTTTTGGTCTACAAATATAATTAGACATTTAATATTAGTTATGTCTCAGACAAACTAGAGAATTGTAATGATAAGCTAAAAATTTGCTGGAGTAATTATGGATGTATTTTTGACATTTAATGATGTTTTGGGTTGGTTGTTTGCCCTCTTTCAATAGCCAACATTTTTTGGCTCGATAAATTTGGCAATGGTTGGCAATAGATGTCACAGTTATATCATCTATTTTTATAGCTGCAAAGATGTTATGACTCAAAGCCCAAACAAGTTTAATGACAATTGCTTGATTTTCTCAAGACTCGATCGATATGCTTTAGTTTTACATAAATTTAGCCCCCAACTCCAAGAATTTCCTGAAGCCAGAGGCTATTACTTCGGATAAAATTATATCTTTACTATTTTGAATATCTCAGTCAAATAGCAAGGTGGATTAAACTTTACAAACAGTGACGAGATGCTAACTTTTCTACTATAGCTTGAGTTTCTTGTAACATTTTTTGTCTGCTACTATTAATATCCGTACTATCAAGCTGAGGAACTAGATTTCGAGCTTGAAGAGCCATATGTAATTGTAGCTGCGCTACGTATTCGCTAATATCTTCCCTGATAAATTCTGATGTTTGGTTTGTAGGTTGGATATTCAAAGTACGAGACCTCTATAATACTGTGTTTAAATTGTCTTTGGCTTTTTTCCTGTAGACAAAAATAACATAGATATTCGCTATTTTGTATAGCTTTTGACAACTTTAAAACATTTTGCAATATTCTCGATTAACTTTTTTGACGTTGTGACTTATGCTCAAAATTTTATGTTAGAGAATTATTGATCAGTAAGATAGAAAAATATGACAATTTAAGCTGGGGATATTGTTGAAGATTGTGATAAATTTTTTGGTCGGGAAATGTTGCCTTTTCTACAACCCAACTGGATGTCAGCAAGTTTCGCCTTTGTAAAATCTGCCACACCGATTGATATACCGAGCTAACTTTTAACAAAACGATTATTTCTGCCCAATTGAGAACCCTTTCCAATTCTTCAACTGAATAAAGTGCGGGAAGCACTACTAGTTTTTCTCTTTCTATTGTTAGGGGCATTTGTAAAATAGAAGCGATCGCCATGGGAGACGATACTCCAGGGATATACTCAATTTTGACATCGGAATGTAATTCTTTTAATGTTTGGGCTAGATAAGTAAAAGTACTATAAAAACTGATATCCCCCAAACAAGCAAAACTAACATTCATGCCTTGCTCTAAATACTGCCATACTTTTGCAGCTGCTTTCTGCCAAGCTTGTTGGAGTTTTCCTCGATCTTGAAGGTAGGGAAAATCTAAAGGAATGAGTAATTGGTCTGGTTTGAGCCAATCAGAAATAATACTTTGAGCTACTCCAGGATTATGATTAGTACCAGAAGGAAAGGCGATCGCATCACTTTGCTGTAAAATACGCAGTCCTTTGACTGTGATTAGTTCTGGATCTCCCGTGCCAACACTAACTCCGTATAGTATACCTGTATTCACTATTGCACAATAGACTGTTGTTTGAGAACAGTTATCACTATATAGCGATTCTCGGTTTTGTGGAGTAGATTAATCTTGGTTGATAGTTGTGATTTCACTTAAATAAAAACACCTAGATCTTTTTAAAATTTTTTTTTAATGAAAGTAAAATTACTGATTTTAAAATTTTTTTTTGCTTCTAAATTATTAATTAAAAGTTAGCTTGCATATTTGAAAAGAGAGGTTATATTAGTATCCGTAATTAGGTATTGTGTTCGAGGAAAAATCAAGAAATAAATTGTTATTTGAATTCAAATAATTAATTTTCAGAGGGATACGACTTGTCTCATCTGAGGAGTATTGATTCTCTCTATTAATTAGTCAATTATTATCAATTCAAATATCCTCTTGTGTTACTTTCATTATTTTTATTCTTAAATATATAGTTTCAATAATAAGGATGAGAGGTATTAAACTCATAAAATGTTGAATCAAAATTCTCAATTTTTAGAACAGACCAATACTTTAGATGGAGTAGAAGCTGAAGTATGGCGGGGAATCAAATTGGAACAGGAGAATAAGTTAAGCGAAGCGGTAGACCATTATCGCCAAGCGGTAGAGTTGAATTCCCAATCGGCAGTAGCGCATCATATTCTGGCGATCGCTCTTAAAAAACAAGGTAATTTGATAGAAGCAGATCGCTATCATCAATTAGCATTAGCTTTGGGTTACAATAATAATGAAAAAGAAGGCGAATCAACTAACCACAATTTAAACCAAATTAGCCAACAAAGTAGTTCTATTCGTCTGGCACGATCCAATTCCGCAGTTGTATTACCTCAACTAACAACAATTACCCCTGGAACTTATGTTGAAAACGAGCGATTAGAAGTAACTAAAATATATTTACAACAAGCTCAATTATATTATAACGATCGCCAGTGGCAAAAAAGTATCAATGCTTGCGAAGAAGCTTTAAAAAATTGTCCCGATTTACCCGAAATATATAAAATATATGGTAATTGTTTGCAGCAATTGGGCAAAGAAGCCGAAGCGATGGGATACTATGCCAAAGCTGTAGCTAAAAATCCTTATTTTGCCGAAGTTTATGCCAATATAGGTAGTCTTTATGCCAAACAAAGCAATTGGCAAGAAGCAATTAACTATTATCAAAAAGCGTTAGAAATTCAACCAAAATTTGCTAAAGTTTGCCTTCACCTTTCTCGGGCTTGGGAAAAAATGGGCGAAGACGATCGCGCTCTCCATTGTCTATTACATGGCTTGAAACTACAGCCAGATATTTTAACCGCACCCCAGCTTGTGCAATTGGGAGAAGAACTTTTAGCTGAGGGGAAATTAGAATTAGCAATTACCTGCTATGAATATGCGATTAAAATCGAGCCTCAATCGAAAGAACTTTATCTCAAATTAATTAAAGTTTTAGAAGAAGACGGTCAATGGCAAAAAGTTGCTACCTATTACCAGCAAGTAGTTAAATTACAAGATAATAATTTTTCTCCTTCTGACAACTCAAAAAAACTCAGAATTAATAATTTACTAACCCAAAAAACTAATAATAATAGTCATACTAAATTATTACCTCCTAGTGAATCTAGCAGCAATAAATCAGTACAAAGTACTGAAGCAATCGTTAAACATCAAAATGTATTAGAAACAGACAATTTAGTAGAACGCTACTTAGAAGAGCTCAAAAAACAACCAAATTCTCCTGAAATTCGCTTGAATCTGGGTAATCTCTTTGCTCGCAAACAACAATGGCAGCAGGCAATTGCTAACTATCAACAAGCAATTAAACTCAAGCCAGATTTAGTTACGGCTCATCTCAGATTGGGAAAAATTTATGGCATTGTTGGCAAAACTACGGCAGGAGCAGAATCAATTTTCCGTGCATATACTATACAGCCAGATATTGCTACTCCAGAACAACATTATAAACTAGGAGAGTTTTGGCTCAAACAAGAGCGATTGAAAGTAGCAATGGCTTGTTATCGTCGAGCGATTCAATTAAAGCCAGGTTTTCAAGCTGCTTACAGCAGACTAAAAGATCTAATTGATTGGGAAAAACAACAACAAATACCCGATACCAAAGAATCAAAACAATCTCAAATGGCTGTTATTCCCCAAACAAAAATAGAACCAAATAGTGCTTCTAGTTCTTTAGTCACACAATCTCCATTAGATGAAAATTCGCAAAAATATCAAATATATTTTGATATGGCAGTAGCAGCAGAAAAAGAATCAAAAATAGAATTAGCCCTTCAATGCTACCAGCAAGCAATTAACCATAATCCTCACCATAAAGAAGCTTATTATGCTGTAGGAAAGTTCCTCAGTCAAAAGCAACAATGGGATGATGTAATCAAGTTATATCAGCAAGCTATTAAATATAATTCTCAAGAGTTTTCTTACCATCACAATCTAGGTAATGCCTATTACGAAACTCAACAATGGCACGAAGCAATTTCTTCTTTTCAAAGTTCCATTGCTTTAAATAATAAGTTTTCTTGGTCTTACTTTAAATTGGGAGAAGCTTCAATGGAGTTGAAGCAGTGGCAATTAGCAGCGGATGCTTTTAATAATTCTATTGAATTAAAGTCAGATTTTGATTGGGCGCATCACAAATTAGGAGATGTTGCTTATCAACTGAAAGATTGGGATACGGCAGTTAAATCTTATCAAAATGCTCTGAAAATTACTCCTGATTTACCTAAAACCAAAGAAAAGCTGACTGATGCTTTAAGGCAACGCTCTCAAGCAGATAAAGTCTTAGCTGAAAACTTTTATAACAAGGCGATCGAAGTTAATCCCCATGATGAATCTTTATACTTCAAAGCTCTAGAAGTGAAACCAGATAATCCAGATCATTATATTAAGCTGGCTCAGATTTATGAATCCAAAGGAAAGATGAATGTAGCTCTTTCTTTTTACAAAATTGCCTTACAAATCAATCCCAACGATCCCGCAGTTCGAGCAAAATTAAAAGCTTTGGAATTGTAACTATCTAATTTGTCCGTCTACTCTTTATCTCTAATTTTTACGATCGAATACAACCATGAGTACAGCGATTGAAGTTTTATCCAGTTCTCAAAGGGGTCTGGAAAATATAGCTCAACATGAGGAAATAACCCCCATTAAAACTCAATTTCCTTTCGTTAGTGTTGTCATCCCAGTTTATAACGGTGAAAAGTATATTTGTGCTGCGATCGATAGTATTTTAGCGCAAACCTATGGCAACTATGAAATTATTGTGATTGATGATGGTTCGACTGACGATACTCGCGATCGCTTGAATGCTTACCAAGACAAAATCCGTTATGTCTATCAAGCCAATGAGGGATCGGCATCCGCCAGAAATCTGGGTATTCAGATAGCCAAAGGGGAATTAATTGCTTTTTTAGATGCAGATGATTATTGGGTGACACCTCATAAATTAGCCAAACAAATCGCCTGTTTTCATGAGACTTCCGATCTGGGCTGTGTCAATACAGGGTGGCATATTATTGACGATCGCAATCGACGGATTAAAACAGTTCAACCTTGGCACAAAGCACCCGATTTAGATCTTAAAACATGGTTGAAGGAAAAATGCGTTCGTACTAGTGCCATGATGTTTCATCGTGCCTGGTTGGAAAAAGTGGGTGGATTTGATGCAGAATTAAAACAATCCCATGATGTAGATCTCATTTTACGACTTTCTTTAGCAGGTTGTCGCACCATATGGCTAAAGGAAGAAACAGTATGTTATCGACAGCACGAGGCTAATACTACTGGCAACAATCTCCGACAAGCCCAGTGCGTACAAAAAGTTCTAGATAAATTTTTTGCCAATCAAAATTTACCCAATGATATTTTAGCCCTCGAATCTGAAGTTAAATATAACACCTTGGTTTGGCTTGCTTGGTATCAATACAGAGCCAAAGATTTCGATAAGATGTCCGAGTTATTATCTAAATCTTTGCCCATTAGCCCTTATTTACGAATAGAAAATATTGCTCATTGGCTGGGTAGCTTTGAAAGATATTCTCGCGAGAGGGGGGAAAAATTTAATGGTGTACTGCTGACTAAGTCTTTTCAATGGCAAGAATTAATCAATAGCGTATTAGAAATTAAGAATTTAGCTCAAAATAATACTGCTTTTAGTTCGTTGAATCAGCCAACAGTTTCGGCTAACTCTTCTACTTTATCGGTCAAAGAGCCAACAGTACCTGCAAAATGTCAAGATTACGAGCAACAAGGAGATTTATTTTTTGCTCAAAAAAATTGGCATAAAGCAAGTCTTAGCTATGTTGCAGCCTTAAAAATCAAACCAGATCGCTTTCCTCTCTATGAAAAAATAGCTGAAATTCTGAAAGCAAA
>NZ_JBZNBU010000113.1:0-18797 GCF_058530065.1 Waterburya sp.
CCATTGACGCAATTCCATTGGTTCGGTGTAAATATCGGGTAATTTCTTACCATCTGCACGATAGATAGGGCGAGGCGTAACCGCATAATCAACGGAAGAGTACATATTGTACCAACCGAACAAGTTAGCGCAGGTAAATTCAGGGTTGAGTGCTTTAGCTTTATCCCAAATTTTCGGTGATTCAACTAAGTGATTGGACTGTCGCCACAGTTTGACTTCGCACTCATCGCGAAAATACCAACCATTTGCCACAATACCGTGGGTAGTGGGATTTTCTCCTGTATAGTAGGTGGCTTGGGCAGTGCAGGTAACGGCGGGCAAAACTGGCTTAATGGAGGTAGTGTTACCTTTTTTTTGCCAGCTAGATAAAAATGGCGTATGTTCCCCAATTAATTCGGGAGTTAAGCCTACTACATTCAGAACAGCGGTTTTATGCATTATTAAATTAGTTATTTATCTATTAATTATCGATTTTTGATAGAACCCACTGATATTCCCTTTCGATAGAAGTCATAATGTCTAACTTCATTTCAGGCGGTAACACTTCCCAGGTATAGGTTTCAATTTCTAAGTGATTGCCAATATTGTCGTTCGGCAACATCTGTAAAAGCTGGGCGATACAATCTTGTGTGGATTCAAATAGCTTGTAGTTAGCCAGAAATATTGGTACGTGAAAATGGGTACGCCATTCTTTTGCCTCTGTAGCTATCAAATGTTCTAAGGCAGCAGATAAATCGGCATAGCGTGCGAGTTTTCCATCACTATAGCGGGCAATTACCTGATGAAGATAAGTAGATTCGGCAAAAGGAGTAAGTTTCTCCAATATCTGCTGGCGTTGGGCTGTTTCTGGCGGTATATTGATTTTAATTGCCGAACTAAGCTGAATTTTGCCTATTTTTATCTCTGCATCTTTAAAGCTTTGGATAATGTCTTGAGGCTCTTCATATTCGATCGCAAAATGGCAGGTATCATAACAAACTCGAATATGTTGGCGGATTAAATTTTCTGCCTCTAGATGGCTGACTCCCGAATTGAGATGCAACCATTGTTGACCAACAGGCAGCAACCAATCTTGAAAAAAGCTAATAACTTCCTGACTGTTTTCTACCATTCCGTCAGGTTCGGGTTCGAGATCGATGTGAATTAGCTTACCTGTCTTTTGATAAACTTCTGCCATTTCCCCAACCGCCCGAACCAAATAAAGACTACTTTGATGCAAGACTTTTTCTTTTTGCTCGGAGTTTTGCCACCAAGGTTTATAGGATAGGGGTACGGTAGAAATTCCCCCGTCAATACCTTGAGGAAGTAACTCAGTTAAGATTTTAATTAGTCTGAGACTATATTCGAGGCGTTCTGGTTTAGTCCAGTCGGGGGCGTATACTTTATCTTTAATTACTTGATGGTGAAATTCGCCATAAGGAAAACCATTGAGGGTAAAGACATACAAATCTTCTGACTCTAACCAATTTTTAAATTGAACTAAATTATCTCCCGTTAATATCTCTTTGGCAGCAATATCCGCCAGGCGCAAGCCGACTCCAAAAGCATGATCGGGAGATAGGCGAGTTTTTAGTTGAGGCAGATATTGTTTTAAGTTATGGAAAACTTCCGACCAAGTTTCCCCCGAATGAATATTAGTGCAGTAAGTTAAATGTAGATTATTATTGTTTGCTAGCTTCACGGTAATTATGGGTTTTATCAGTTATCAGTTATCAGTTATCAGTTAACTGATTGAATGGTTAAAATAAGCTGCTATTAATTGACTGGGATTTTAGCCTCAATTTGTTGTAGCATCAAGATTGCTTCTACATAAGTCGAAATACTGACTTCGTTGACTTCTAATCCCGTACCTATTTTTTCCAGCAGCATAATCGCTAGGGAACCGCCTAAATGTTCGCGAAATTCTGCTATTCCACTAAAAATAGAATTTTTTGATTCTATATTAGTTAGGTCTTCAGATAGTTCGGGCGCGTACAGTTTAAAGCCTAAATCTTGTAACGTCTCGATAATTTGCTGCCAATCTTCCTTACTTAATAGCCCAGTAAGATAAGAATAAGTGCAGTCCAAAGCCATGCCAATTGCCACAGCTTCACCATGTCTCAAACCATAATTGGTTAGATGCTCTAGCTTGTGTGCCGACCAATGACCAAAATCAAGGGGACGAGAAGAACCCATTTCAAAAGGATCGCCATAGGTAGCTATGTGATTGAGATGTAGCTGACAACAACGATAGATTAGCTCTTCCATTGCTTTCTCATCGCGATCGGCTAAATTGAGAGCATTATCGCGAATAAACTCAAAGAAGTTTTTGTCTTTGATTAAAGCTACCTTAACTGCTTCTGCAATACCAGAACGCCAGTCGCGATCGCTTAGAGTGGTTAAGAAATCAAAATCATTAAGTACTGCTACAGGGGGAGCGAAAGTACCCAAGAAATTTTTCTTACCAAAAGCATTGATACCATTTTTAACTCCTACTCCAGAATCATTTTGTGCCAAAACCGTTGTCGGAATACGTATTAAACGCACGCCACGGTGAGCAGTAGCAGCAGCATAACCAACCATATCTACCACCGCACCGCCACCAATAGCTAGTACGTAGGAGTGGCGACAGATTTTTGCCCGTTCGATGACTTGCTGAATCTTTTCTACTAAAGCAGGATTATTTTTTGATGTTTCTCCCCCTGGAACAATTATGGGTCGAGCAGCTAAATTGATTTTATCGATAAAACTATCGGTATAACTGGTTATCTTCTCTATTAATTGAGGATGATGCTCTAATAAGCCCGAATCTACCACCACAATAATCGATTTGGGTGTATTGCTGTTTGCCCCTATGACCTCAGCAAGTAAAGAATTGGTGTTGTCAAACAAACCTCTCGTGAAGCGAACGCTATAGCTAAATTTCACCTCAATATTTTGCTGTAAGGATGAACCTTGAAAATTTCGAGCGATCTTTTTTTGTTGGGTTAGCATAATTTTAAAAATTGGAATTCATCAAAGCTAATCTAGGTAATTGCAAACATCTTTCCTAAGAAGCGAGAAAAAGGTAACAATACTAGAAGCAATAAGCCATAAATCCAGCCAGCAAAGCCAGCAGCAATAGTAGCATTCAGAACTATTAGAGATAATATCCCCGCTTTTACCGCCATTTGAATTAATTCGGCATTGGGATTAATCGCAGCTTTAATAAAAGGAGGCAAAACCAAAAAAGCGAACAGTAACAGAAAAGGTAAAGCGATCGATAAGGTATATTCAGGTAAAGTTGCCAAAGCAATGATGCTACCGATAACCACGGACACTAAAGCGATCGCAATAACACCTGTAATTTTCTTCCCGCCATAAACTTCTCCTTGGGAAATAGCTGTAATAGCTGCAATATAGACAATAGGAATTAAAGCCAAATACCAGCGATCGCTTATTGCCAATGGAACAGCACTTATCCCTAACAAAAGGTTGCCTCCCCGACATACCCCCATATTGATTGGACCTAAGAATGTTTGGTGTTTGCCCCACATATCGTAAATTAAAGCCATAGCTGCAACGAACGCAGCCAACGTTGCACTCCAAAGAGAAACCATTGCTGCCGACAAAATTCCCACGACCAAAAGACTAATCCCCAAAGCGATCGCACCCTTCAAAGATGCTCTACCGCTAGGAAGAGGGCGTTCGGGGCGTTCTACAGCATCCAAGGAAGCATCGCAGACATCATTGAAAACAACTCCACCGCCATAGAGTCCAGTCGTGGAGAGAATAAGCCAAAAAATAGTAGTAAAATCGGCATTTCCCCAAGAAATTCCCGCAGCAGCGCACCCCATTAAGATATCTGCCCAAGCAGTAATAATATTAGCAGGACGAATTAGCTGTAAATATGCCCAAAGAGAGGAGAAATTGCGTTGGATAGTTAGATCGGACATAATTATTAAGCGATCGAGCAAATAAGTAAAAGACAATAGACTTCTTGCATAAATCCAATAAACCTTGGCTGAGGCTTGAGAAAAAGGTTAAAGGTTAAAGGTTAAAGATTTCATAGGCTCTAGCCACTAGGCTCTAGGCTCTAGTAGTCGTGACGAGGGATTGAACCCCTCCTGACTAAAATCTCCTACGGGGCGATAAAAAATGTTTCTTTTCCCCTTTATGCCCGAACGGATGCTTTCCCTGACCTCACGCAAGAAGTCTAATAGTTGTTGGGACGTATAAAAATACATCCTTGCGTACCTTAAACAATCAACATTGATTGTTCGGAATCTGTTTCTACAAGTGGCTTTTGTCCTCTTAATACGGAGTTGCCACTATATAGTTCCCGTTGGTCGATGGGTGTCCCATTGAGCCAGTGGCTTTCTTCTATCTGACCGCTTTGACTGTAGGCTTTAAGTGCGTTACCGTAGCAGACAGCTTTAATTTGTTCTTCAGGAATACCTCGCATCGCCATCAACTGTGCGGTTTTAGGTACGGCAAGAGGATCGCTTACTCCCCAGTCGGCACTACTATCAACAATAATGCGATCGCTACCATACTGTTTGACTACTTCTACCATTCTTTCATTGCCCATTTTGGTGTTGGGATAAATAGTAAATCCCGCCCAAAAACCCCGATCCAATACTTCTTTAGCTGTTTCTTCGTTGTTGTGATCGACAATTACCTGAGAAGGTTCTAAACCATGTTCGATACAAACATCCATACTACGGGATGTTCCCGCTTTTTTATCTCGGTGAGGTGTGTGAATCATGACGGGCAAGTCTAATTCCTTGGCTAGTTCTAGCTGGAGACGGAAGTACTTATCTTCTGCGGTCGTCATGTCGTCATAGCCAATTTCGCCAATAGCCACTACTCCTTCTTTGCACGCATACAAAGGTAGAATTTCCATTACTGCTTCGGCTAGGCTGGGGTTGTTGGCTTCTTTGGAGTTTAAACCGATAGTGCAATAGTGTTTGATGCCAAATTGACTGGCACGAAATCTCTCCCAACCAACTAAAGAACTAAGATAATCTTGATAGGTATGGACGCTAGTGCGCGGTTGTCCCAGCCAAAAAGCAGGTTCGATGACGGCGACTATTCCAGCTTTTGCCATTGCCTGATAATCATCCGTAGTTCTAGCACTCATGTGAACGTGAGGATCGATCAGCATCATATTATTTAGCATTATTTTGTTCAATTATTTTTGTAGTTAAAAAGAATTAAAATATATAAATTAAAAAGTTTTGTTTAGCTACAAACAGTTTGGGATAATTGCTTGAGCTTAGTCACAATTTTGGGGTTAAAAGGTTTCACTAATTCCCAAAGTTCTGGACTGACTGTTCTTTTTGCTGCCAATCTTTCGTTAGCATAATCAATTAAGATTTGGCACAATTGCGGATTATTACGACGTTCTAAATCGTAAATCGGATGTAAGGGAGTACCGACAAACAAAGCTTTAAGTATCATTTGATTCCAAGCTAAATCATCTAAATATTTAGCAGGATAGGGATTATTTAACGCCACTGCATTAAATACCGAAGTCATATTAGAGCGGATTCCTTCGGCTGCACGCAATCGGAATGCTTCAGGATGAGGCAGTAAAGGCAGACTTTGATAAAAAGCTACCGTTTCGCCGACATCTGCTGCTGCTAAAATTTTATCGATAGTGGCAACATAGCGATCTCGGTCTTGACTCTCAAAGTGGAGAAGCAACAGAGTACGTCCAACTTGGTCTACAGTCCAATTAATCGGCTTCCAGCCTTGAATCAGTTGATTGGCATTTTCTAGTTCGTCAATAGATAAATTGAGTTCTGCTTTACCCATATAACGAGGTACGGCACTAAAAGTAGTAAATAGAATTTTTTCAGAAGTTGTCTGAGTAATTACTGCTATTTTGCCATTTAGCCATGCCAAAGCCTCTTCCGTCGAGCGACTCTCTAACCATTTAAATAGTATTAAAATAGTTCGATCTAGTTGAATACTAATTTTATTCGACATGATTTAAGTAGATATATAAGTAAATATATTTATATTGTGTCTCTAGCATAATCATGAGAGCGTCAATTTTTGCCAGAAAAAACAAACATAATTAATTAACAAAATTTTGTAGATTGCCATTGTTAGAAAAATCTAATGCTAGATTACAATACTCCTATTAAATAAAACTATAGTTTGCATTTTTCAAGAGTATAAAACAATAACCAGATACTTATTCATGATTAAATTATGGCACTGAAATTAAAGGTGTAATATATTTTTTTCATGAAAATAATTAAACAAAATGCAAAGAGATTGTATGTATATTTTACCGAGGATCTACTGGCAGAAAAGACAAATAAAATTAGAGGGCTTTGGTGGGGTCGCTCGTCAGGATACCCATCGAACCTAATTTTAATTACTTGCTCTTGTTGGAAAGCCAACTTGAGGAATAATGGCATAAAAATTAATATTGATTCCTAAGTTAAAAGCAAATAATAAACCTTACTAAAAGACAGTTATGAAACGCTTAATAGTTTGCTGTGACGGGACTTGGCAAAAGTTATCTAGTGATTACCCAACTAATGTCGTTAAAATTACTCAAGCAATTAAACCTATAGCTGGAGATAATACACCACAAATTGTCTTTTACGATGAAGGAATAGGCACAGGAGGTCAAGTTGACAAGCTTATTGGTGGACTTTCAGGACGTGGTATCGACCAAAACATTCAAGATGCTTACCGCTTTTTGTGCTTAAACTATGATGAAGGAGATGAAATTTATCTATATGGTTTCAGCCGTGGAGCTTATACGGTTCGTAGTTTGGCTGGATTGATTTACTGTTCTGGTTTGCTTTATCGTCACAAAATTCGTCAAGCTCCTAAAGCTTATAAACTTTATCGACAGAGAACCAAACCAGGAGCTATTAGCACTCCTAATACAGAAAAAGCGATTAGATTCCGTAGAGAAAATAGTCGTTATGTATCTATTAAATTGCTTGGCTGTTGGGATACAGTAGGTGCGTTAGGAATTCCCGACCAAATTCCTTGGCTACCCATAGACGAATGGATTAACGAGAAATACCAATTTCACGACACTTCTCTAAGTCCTATTATTGATAACGCTCGTCATGCAGTGGCTATTGATGAAATTAGAAAAGTTTTTGATGTTACTCCAATGGTCAAGAGTTCTAAAAATCCCAAGCAAACTCTCCGTCAATTTTGGTTTCCAGGGAATCATGGTTGCGTTGGTGGTGGAGTAAAAGAACACAGTGGGCTATCTGATGGGGCGTTACAGTGGATAATCGATGAAAGTAAAGCTTTAGGGCTAGAGTTTGATGAGAACAAAGTTATCGATGGAATTTATCCCGATTCAACTATTCCTTTTAACAATACTCCTAAAGGTATTTTGATGTTTGCTCGTCGTCATTTAAGGAAAGTAGATTTTGATTCTTTGCATTCAAGTGCAATCGAACGATGGTCTAGAGTGGATGATTACCGTCCCAAAAATCTATTTGGCTATGAAGATCGAGATGCTGCTTAATTAATTTGCTAATAATTAATCTAATACCAATTCTCCATGAAGATGCACTAAATTGGCTAAATATTTCTCCCAGTCCCGTCAAGCGGGATAATATCTCCTAGTCTCCTTGTCCCCCAGTCTCCCCGTCTCCCAAATGTGTAACTAATTTTGTTTAGGTACTTATTTACTGGAACAGGAAACCAAACTACTCCAGTCTATTTTGCCACTCTAGGTTATTAGTTATTAGTTAAGGCTTCCATCGTGTATTGTTAGACAGATATTCTTTAAGTAATTCTTTAAGTAATTCTTTGAGTTTTCTTAGCTGACAGGTTTCTGCTAAAGGACGAATTTGTTTGATAAAAGATGCTAGTTCGGCTCGATCGCTTTGCAGGCGTTCAATTTCGGCTAGTGCTCCTCTGATATCTCCTTGCATGACTAGATTTAAAAGTTCTTCTAATTCTGCATTGCTAGGCAATACCATCGATGGAGATTCGATCTGGGGTGGGATGGAAGTTTCTGCATCTAAAAGCGATCGCAGTTCGCCATTGCTGGTAATCCATTTTAATTGGAGATGTTGCTCTAAAAGTCGTAATAATTGCTCGAAGTTGAGGGGTTTGGCTAAAAAAGCATTTGCTCCCACTTTATAGCATTGAGATTCATCCCGAGGAAGAGTACTAGCAGAAACAATGATAATCGGTAAATCTTGGCTGCCTATTTCTTGCCTTAAAGTTTCGGTGACGGCTAAACCGTCCATTTCGGGCATGACTAAATCTAAAATCACTAAATCTGGTTGACGTTCTTGAGTCAGAGAAATTGCTTCAGTTCCAGAATTGGCGGGAATGACTTCAAAACCTAGAGGAATTAAGAAATTAATTAACACATCGAGATTGTTTTCCAGATCGTCTACCACTAAAATTTTGCGTCTCTCTCCTTGATAGCCTGTAATGTCTAAACAAAAATTAGTTTTGGGTGATTCTAAAACTGAGTTTTCAGGATCGAGAAAATTTAGATCGAACCAGAATTGGCTACCTTTTCCTAGAGTACTAACAACTTCTATTTTGCTGCCCATTTGTTCGACGATGTTTTGGGAAATACTCAAACCCAATCCCGTACCTTCTTGGGAAGAGCGATCGCTATTTAATTGACGAAAAGGTAAAAAGATTTCGGTTAATCGATCTTGAGAGATGCCGATTCCCGTGTCGGCAATGTGAAAGCGAATTTTATCTCCCTCGGTTTCTCGGGGGTTAAAATCCCTCACATAACCAACTTTAAAGGTAATCTTACCGCGAGCGGTAAATTTCACTGCATTACTGAGAAGATTGAGCAGTAATTGACGCAAGCGGGTTTCGTCGCCTCTAACTAATTCAGGTAAATCGCTGAGAATTTGATGCTCGAATTCAATGCCTTTTTGCTGACAGCGAATCCGAATCATTGCTTCTAGATTTTCTAAAAAGGAGGAGAGCAGAAAATCTTTAAACTCTAAATTGAGTTTGCCCGCTTCAATTTTGGCGATGTAGAGAATATCGTTAATTAAAGTAAGTAAATGTTGTCCCGAACGTTGAATTGTCTCAATACCTTGTTGTTGTTGGGGGTTGAAACCCGATTCTCGTTGCAATATTTGGGCAAAACCTAGAATCGCATTGAGAGGGGTGCGTAATTCATGGCTGGTATGAGCGATAAAGGCACTTTTAGCTTGATTGGCAGTTTCGGCAATTTCTTTTGCTTGTTGTAATTGCCAAGTTTGGTGTTGAATTTGTTGAAAGAGATCCACTTGGGCGATGGAGATACCTAATTGAATGCCTGTTTGAGTCAGCAAGCGAATTTCTCCTTCTCTCCAGGTTCTGGGTTGCTGATTTTGGTAGGCAGCAAGTAAACCCCATAATCGATCGCCCTGAAAAATCGGCGTAATACAAAAAGCTCGCACCTGGATTCGTTCGTACATGGCGCGATGACAGTCGGTTAAACTAGCTGTTTGGAGATCTTCAACCACAAAGACATCCTGATGATTGCAACGCCCTCCTTTGGTTTCTTGCAAACAGGTATCAGTCCAACCAGTTTCTAGAGTATTGCCCACTAAAGGAGTAACCCCAGAGTCGATGGATTCGGCGACAAAATCGCCACTCCAATCGGGATGAAATTGATAGAGAACCACGCGATCGCATTTCAAAGTCGTTCTTAGTTGTTCGGTGGTAATTTGAAATATTTCGTCTAATTCTAGGCTTTCGCGGATTTTTCGCACAAGATTGAGTACGGTTCTTTCCCTAACCGCACTTTCTCTTAATTCTGCTTCAGTGGCTTTTTGTTCGCTGATATCGGTAGAGATCCCGCACATGGCGTAGATTTCCCCATCTTCGTTTAATAGGGGTGCTTTAGTGGCGATATAAGTACGAAAGCTACCATCTCTTAGGGGAATTTGTTCTTCAAACTTGAGAACCGATTGGGTTTCTAGTACTTGGCGATCGTTGGTATTTAAGATCTCGGCAATGAATTGAGGAAAAATATCGTAGGTTTGTTTATTTAAGATGTCGGTTTCTTGAAGACCTAATAGTTCTGCATATTGCTTGTTGACTAGTAAATAGCGTCCTTGAGTATCTTTGAGATAGACCATTGACGAGGTGGTGTCTAAAATAGCCCTCAATCTGGCTTCGGATTTTTGTAATGCTTGAGTTCTTTCTTCTACCCTTCTTTCTAAGTCTTGATTGAGTTGTTGTAATTGGGACTCAGACTGTTGGAGTTCTTGGTTAACCAGATGAATTTGTTGTTGAATGGTTTTTAGTTCGTCAACATCAATAAAGGAAATGACTACTCCATCTAAACGACCATCTTCTAATAGGTAAGGATTGATCCGCATCAAGAAATGAAAATCCTGTTTAACCAGTTTGACTTCCTTATCCAAACTTGATTGATTTTCAATTACTGTCTCCAACAATTCGATCAAATTGTGGCAGTTAAGGTTGTGGGTAATGTGTTCGAGGGGGCGATTGATATCTGCTTCAACTAAATTAATGGCTACGGTTGCTGCGGGGGTAAACTTACGAATTTTTAAGTTGCGATCGAGAAAAACCACCCCAATATCCGTACTACGGAGTAAATTATCAATATCATTATTTAATTCGGTTAGTTCGCCGATTTTTGATTGATATTCCGCATTAACGGTATATAGCTCTTCATTTACCGAGTGTAATTCTTCATTGGTACTTTGCAATTCTTCATTGGAAGCAGTTAATTCTTCATTGGTTGCCTGTTGTTCTTCGTTGGTAGTTTCTAATTCTTCAATTACCGCCTGTAAGTTTTCCCGAGTTTGTTGAAGTTCGTACTCCAACTCCATTATTCTTTGGGAAGCTTCCGCATCCGCTTCAAAACGTTCTCCCGAGACTGGGGAAGGGGTTTCATCTTCTTGAATCACGATCGAAAAGAAGTCATCTGCTAGTTTATTGCTTTCGTGATAGCTAACTTCTAACTTAAGGCTGCATTCTCTGGTTTCCCCTTCCATCTTTATCCCCAAATAAGATACGGGCGATCGCTCTCTCTTGGCTCGATGGAGGGCAGTAATTAAAGGAAGTTGTAGCTCCCCAGCGATCATTTTAGTAATGTCGGTGGTTGTCCTCCCTGTGGGTACTTTGAGCAGGTTGAGATTATCGTTAAAGGTATGAAACAAGCGGGATTCGCGATCTACCAGAAAACAAGTAGCTCGATATTTAGATAAAAAAGTACTAAAGGCTTTATCTAACATCGGTTCGAGGCGATTTTCTCGATTGTTTTTAACCGCCAGATTGGGCAAAAGTTGACGGGAAATTTTCTCAACTCCCTTGACGGGCAGATTGAGACGGATGTCTCGACGTTTTTGATAGATTTTGCTTTTCTTATCTAGGTGCTGAAATTCTGGTTCGATATAGCCGAGGGTTTCTGCTTCTCCTAAAAAAATAATGCCCTTGGATGCCAGAGAAAAATGGAGATTGCGCAATACCTGTTGTTGCAAGTCAGACTGTAAATAAATCAGCACGTTACGACAGCTAATTAAATTCATGCGGGTAAAACCAGCATCCTTAGTTAAGTCGTGGGGAGCAAACAAAAGTTTTTCCCTCAGTTTGCGAATTACCTGCCAAGAATTATCTTTTCTAAGAAAATAACGTTCTAAACGTTCGGGATTAATATCATTAGTAATCGTGTGGGCATAAATTCCTTGGGTGGCTTTCTCTAATGCCGACTTATCAATATCCGTAGCAAAGATTTTAAATCGAACTACTTTATCGGCTTCGGCTACCGCTTCGTCTAGCAAAATAGCCAGGGAATAGGCTTCTTCTCCCGTAGCACAAGCCGTTACCCAACAGCGAATTTCCTCTTGAGGATTGGCTTGAGCAATTAATTGGGGTATAACTTCCTTTTCTAAAAAATCCCAAGCATGGCGATCGCGAAAAAACTGGGTGACGCTAATTAAAAGATCGTGGCGCAAGATGGCTCTTTCTTCTGAAGAACTCTCTAGCAGACGAATAAATTCATCTAAATTCTGACAGCCGCTAATTAAATAGCGTCGTTGGATGCGTCGAGATAGGGTACTCGTTTTATAGTGAGAAAAATCCGTTTCTTCGTGTTGGGCTAAAATTGTAGCAATCCGCTTCAGACTCTGAGAACTCAATACCTTGTTCCGATCTTTATCTTCTTTATCTGGAAGGTTGGGCGATCGCACTACACGATCGATCGCCCGTGCTAATTCCGCAGGAGACAGTATCCGATCTACTACCCCTGTGGCGATCGCGGTACGAGGCATCCCATCAAACTCGGCAGTTTCAGGCTCTTGTACCATGGCAAAGCCTCCCGCCTCATTAATCGCTCGCAAACCATTAGTACCATCGCTGCCAGTACCCGACAGAATTACGCCGATCGATCTTTCTTCATGGGTTTTGGCTAACGATTCTAAAAAAATATCAATGGGAAAATTTAAGCCGTGACGATTTCTTTCTTCTTGCTCCAATAAATGTAACTTTTTCTTTTCTAAAACCAAATTTTTCCCAGGAGGAATCAAATAAACTGAATTAGGCTCTAATTCCATCCCTTCAGTCACTCGATAGATCGCCATACGAGTGCGTCTTTCCAACAATTCTTTCATCAAACTTTTAAAATCTGGGGAAAGATGCTGGATGACGACAAAAGCTGCTCCACTATCGGTTGGCATCTCCTCGAAGAATCCTTCTAATGCCCTCAAACCACCAGCTGATGCGCCAATACCGACAACAAAAAATTTTTTATCTTCGGTCGAGATAAAAGAGTTACCAGAGCGATCGATTTCCGACATGAAATTATTGACCAAGATAGAAGATTTTCTTGGATCGTATCTTCTCCTTGGCTCTAAACCTCAAACACTTAATTATTTTTTAGTCCACTTCCACTACATTTGATTTAGTTTCAATCTCTAAATCAGAAATTGGTTAAGGGGGAATGGTGAATGGGAAAAGGTGCTTTGATTGTCCCTTTACCCCTTACCCAATCGTGACAAGTTAAGAAATTCGTTAATTAGTTAACTACGAGGCTCATTTGAGCGATGGACAACCACAGTGGAGTAGGGCAGAGCGATCGCCATACCCCTGGATTTAGCTTGAAATTCTTCGACTAAGTAGTAGTCAGACAAACCAGCTTCTACTAACGCACTTGGTTCAAAAACCCGTTCCATAATTCCTCTTATCATCGCAGTTACAGGGACGGAAATTAATTAAAATGTAGTCATTTTGCTTCTTATCAGAAATGACCATAACCTTTAATGCCTACCATGCCAATTACCATAACTTCTTGAAGGATTAAAGACTCTTCTTCGGGAAAAATGGTGTCGATTATTATGGTTAGACCAATAACGGTTGGAATTCCTGTAATAAATTCGACGATGGGAATTAGCTTGATGATGTCCGCGATGAGGATGATGGGTTTGATGGTGTTGTTGATGAGAACTATGCTGTTTTTTCTGAAGTAATCGACCGAAGACATTAGCTTCAGCGGGTATTACTGTGCCAAAAGAGAGTAAAACTGCTAAAGTCAAAGTAGGAAGTTTAAGAAATTTCATGGTGCGTTGTCTCAAGTAAAATTTTTCTTTCAGTACATTTATTAATATCGATTGCCGAACTTAATTCTTTCTGAGTAACCGCTGAAAGTATCTAAAAAATTAATAAGCCATGTCTATATACGTATTTTTTTATTTCTTATAAGCTTTAGCTGAAGCAGAAATCCAAGTGTAGACTGCAATGATAAATGGTAACAAGATAAAAATCGCTCCAGAAATAACGGGATGCTCTCTAATTGTGGTGCTAGAAGCCATTGCTGTAATACCTAAACCGCAATATACCAAGCCCACTAAAGGAATTCCTAATACTAATAAAGCAAACTTGCGATCTGAATTATTCATTGGTATTGGTGGTTAGTAATTATCAAGTCTGTATCGTTCAGATTCTCCCAAACCCCCGTTGAAAGGGGGTTGTCTAAGGGATCTATTAGAGTTTTATCGCTATTTGCTACGACTAAATTTCACGATCGCAACCAAATTTATCTTTAATTTGGGAATTAAAATATTGACCTACCGAACTAGTAGATTTTAACTCCTGATAAATTTTTTCGGGTACGTCGAAATATTTATATATGCTACCGCTACCAAAACTAATCCGCAGAATTTTTTGCTCCCCATCGTAATCAAACTCTTTGATTGCGCTACTTTGATTTTTCAAGAGAGGAAAAGCAATCACATCGCGAATGCTAGGAGAGTCGGTTAATAACATCACCAAGCGATCGATCCCAATGCCCAAACCACCAGTAGGAGGCATCCCATATTCCAAGGCGGCGAGAAAGTCTTCATCAATATCGTTGGCTTCGAGATCTCCTGCAGCTTTTTTAGCTGCTTGGGCTTCTAGTCTGGCTCGTTGATCTAAAGGATCTGTTAACTCCGAGAAACTATTAGCGGTTTCTCTACCAACGATAAATAACTCGAATCTTTCTACTAATCCTGGTTTATCTCGATGGGGTTTTGCTAGAGGAGATATTTCTAGGGGATAGTCGATGATAAAAGTAGGCTGAATTAAACCAGTTTCTACTTTTTGCTCGAAAGCCTCGTTTAATAGTTTGCCAACAGTTTTGCAGTCTGCGGGTACTTCAATTCCTGCTGCTTGGGCTGCACTCTTAGCCAATTCAAAGTCATCGAATTGAGCGAAGTCTACCCCAGTAGCTTCTTGAACTACTTCGTGCATGGTGACTCTGCGCCAGGGAGGAGTCAGATCGATTTCTTCTCCTTGATAGTTGATTTTAGTCGTACCCAATACCTCTTGGGCTACTCCACCAATCATGTTTTCAGTCAATGCCATCATGTCATGATAGTCAGCATATGCTTGGTATACCTCAATGGAAGTAAATTCGGGGTTGTGACGAGTAGAAACCCCTTCGTTACGGAAGATTCTACCCATTTCAAAGACGCGCTCGAAACCACCGACAATTAACCTTTTTAGGTGTAATTCCGTAGCGATGCGGAGATATAAATCCATCTCCAAAGTATTGTGATAGGTAATAAAAGGGCGAGCTTCCGCCCCCCCAGCCTCGCTTTGCAAGACGGGAGTTTCGATTTCCAAAAAGTCTCTAGTTTCTAGATAGCGACGAATACCCGCGCTAATTTTCGCCCGAATACGAAAGGTTTCCCTTACCTGGGGATTGACAATTAAATCTACATAACGCTGGCGATAGCGTTTCTCTGTATCGGTCAAACCATGCCATTTATCGGGCAATGGCAATAAAGATTTAGTCAAGATCTGATACTCGCTGACATATACCGAAAGCTCGCCTTTTTCAGTGCGTTTGATCGTACCTTTAACCCCTAAAATATCTCCTGTATCGGAAAGCTTTTTCAGATGGTTGAATGCCCCCACCAAATCTTCTGACATGGTGTTATTAATTCTTTTCTTTTCCAAATAAAGCTGGATTTTGCCCGTTTCATCTTGCAATTCAAAAAACGCCAACTTCCCAAAAACGCGACGGGCAACAATTCTACCTGCGATCGCAACTCTATCTTCTACTTCTTCACCCGCAGCTAAATCGCTATATTTTTCTTGTAACTGGGCAGCATGATGACTAGACTCCCACTTATAAGCATAGGGATTCAAGCCCAATTCCTTGATTTGAGCTATCTTTTCAATTCTGGTGGCGCGAATTTCTTCTAAATTAGATCCACCTTGAGAACGGGGCTTATTGCGAGAGTTGTCTTCACTATTCATTGCTTACACGAGTATGTTTAATAATATTGGCACGGCTAATCAGTAGCGTTACCTGTTTTTTTCCGATAATTAGCTTACCAAACTTTCTGTCTAGGCAATTATTTCGTTGACTAGTTCATAAAATAGCAAACGGGTAGCCTTGAAAAGGATTCTAATTAGAGCGTCTTTACCTTTTACATTAACTCTTAATTCTTGATAGCGATCGCGTAATTTATTACCAATTTCAGAATTAATATTGTCTTTTTGTAACTTTCAGAGATAAGTAGACGCGAAAATCGTAGCTACTTTTTACTTCCTACTTCCTCATCTTTTATTCCTTTCAAAAATGTCGAGGTTCGGAAAACTACACTACCGCAGAACCAGTATCAGCTTGCACTATGTATACAGATGATTCAAAACTGAGGGGAGTCGATCGAACCGATAAGAATTGGAAATCGTCTGTCGCACTATATTTATATATTGCACTGCCAAAAAAAAGTTTTAGTTTTAGTTGTTAAATACGGAGTATTTATTTAGAGTATGGCAAAAGTTGTTGGTATTGACTTAGGAACTACTAACTCTTGTGTAGCAGTGATGGAAGGGGGCAAGCCCACAGTTATCGCTAACGCGGAAGGTTTTAGAACTACCCCCTCAGTTGTCGCTTACGCAAAAAACGGCGACCTTTTAGTAGGTCAGATTGCTAAACGTCAGGCTGTGATGAACACTGGCAACACTTTCTATTCTGTTAAGCGTTTCATCGGACGTAGATACGATGAAGTGACTAACGAGACTAAGGAAGTAGCCTACGAAGTAATCCGCGATGGCAATGGCAACGTTAAGTTAAATTGTCCCGCACAAGATAAAAAGTTTGCACCAGAAGAAATTTCGGCTCAAGTTCTACGCAAGCTAATCGAAGATGCTAGTAAATATCTCGGCGAAAAAGTTACCCAAGCAGTGATTACCGTTCCTGCATACTTTAACGACTCTCAGCGTCAAGCTACTAAAGATGCTGGTAAAATTGCTGGGGTTGAAGTATTGCGGATCATCAACGAACCTACTGCAGCTTCTCTAGCTTATGGTCTAGACAAGAAGAGTAACGAAACAATCTTAGTATTTGACTTGGGTGGTGGTACTTTTGACGTTTCCATCCTCGAAGTGGGTGACGGTGTATTTGAAGTATTAGCTACTGCTGGGGATACTCACTTAGGTGGTGACGACTTTGATAAAAAAATCGTTGACTATCTAGCGGGCGAATTCCAGAAAAACGAAGGTATCGATCTCCGTAAAGATAATCAGGCTTTACAACGTCTGACTGAAGCAGCAGAAAAAGCAAAAATCGAACTTTCTAGCGCGACTCAATCAGATATTAACCTCCCCTTTATTACTGCCACTCAAGATGGTCCAAAACACCTTGATTTGACTCTGACTAGAGCTAAATTTGAGGAATTGTGTTCCGACTTAATCGATCGCTGTCGCGTTCCTGTAGAGCAGGCTCTCAAAGATTCTAAGCTATCTAAAGATGCGATCGACGAAGTAGTAATGGTTGGTGGTTCGACTCGTATTCCCGCGATTGTCGATGTCACCAAAAAAGTATTGGGTAAAGATCCCAACCAGACTGTAAACCCCGATGAGGTAGTAGCAATTGGTGCAGCTATTCAAGCTGGTGTCTTGGCTGGTGAAGTCAAAGATATCTTGCTTCTAGACGTAACTCCTCTATCCTTGGGTGTAGAAACTCTAGGTGGAGTAATGACTAAAATTATTCCTCGCAACACTACTATTCCTACCAAGAAGTCGGAAACTTTCTCTACTGCCGTTGACGGACAAACTAATGTGGAAATCCACGTTCTTCAAGGGGAAAGAGAATTTGCCAAAGATAATAAGAGTTTGGGAACTTTCCGTCTAGATGGAATTCCTCCCGCACCTCGTGGCGTACCTCAAATCGAAGTTACTTTTGACATTGATGCTAATGGTATCTTAAACGTAACTGCGAAAGACAAAGGTACTGGCAAAGAACAGTCCATCAGTATTACTGGCGCATCTACTCTACCCGATGATGAAGTAGATCGCATGGTACAGGAAGCAGAGTCTAATGCTGCTGCGGATAAAGAACGTCGCGAAGCGATCGATCGCAAGAACCAAGCTGATTCTTTAGTCTATCAAGCAGAAAAACAACTTACCGAACTGGGCGATAAAGTACCTGCGGTCGATAAAGAAAAAGCTGAAACTCAAATCAAAGAACTTAAAGAGGCTGTTGCTTCAGAAGACGACGAGAAAATCAAAACGCTTCTACCCGAACTACAGCAAACTTTATACACTATCGGTAGTAACATTTACCAACAAGGTGAAGGCGCAGCCGATCCTACTGCTGGCGCACCAGGAGCCGAAGCTCCCTCTGAAGATGCTCCTTCTGGCGGTAGCGAAGGTGGCGACGATGTAATTGATGCCGAGTTTTCTGAAACTAAATAGTCGATCGCTTGTAGAATTGAGTCGAGCTATTAATTATTGATTAGAACAAGAGACACATCATTAATCTGATGTGTCTTTCTTCTTATCGGTATTTAAACAAAAATGAGGCGTTGCTGAATGAATAATGATTTAATAGTCTCTCATGTTTGGGAAGATTATTTGATTCAATCCCTGATTCCATCGTCTTTTTTACCCTCTCTGTAGTCCCCACAGGTCTAGTGCTAAGAATAACCCTCTTTTATCAGTCTGAGAAAAATTTTCCCATTTCTATATTCTGAAACTTTTATCTAGAGTACTTTCAACTGATTATTTTCTAATAATCATCAAAAATTATAGTTGATTTTGTCAACCTACCTCGATATAAGGGTTTTAGCAATCGATATCTCCGAAAGTGATGAAAGAGGGTTAACTTCATTTTTGATTTGATTATCGGCTAGATCTCAAATGTAAGCCCAACATAATGCCATATGTTACCACCCTTTAATCCCAGAAAAACAACCCATTTGACCAGAAATACAAACGTTAAAAATAGCTCTGACCGATTTAAAATCGAGTTTCATAACGGACGTTTTAAAATCCCTGGTGCAGATGCTTGGCATAGCTATTGGCAAGAACCATACTATTTACTCCTGACAGTTCCTTGGTTGGGTTTTATTCTACTA
>NZ_JBZNBU010000114.1:0-23798 GCF_058530065.1 Waterburya sp.
ATTACTCATTACTCATTACTCATTACTCATTACTCATTACTCATTACTCATTACTCATTACTCATTACTCATTACTCATTACTCATTACTCATTACTCATTACTCATTACTCATTACTAGAGTCCACTTTCTCGCATCGCTTCTAAATAATCGACTGCTGCGTCCAATTTATTTTCGTAAGAATAGGCAAACTCTTGAAACCATTTTCCTTCTTCCGAACGGGGATTGAGATTTTTTAACCATAATTTAGCCTTTTCTCGTAAAGCTTTTTTGCGGTTTATTTCCCTTAATTCTTCTCTTTTTCTAGCTGCAATTAATTCTTGTTGACGGCGTTTTTCTTCAGCAATCCGAGCCGCTTCTTGCTTTCTAATTTCTGCTCTTTTTGCTTCCCGTTTGCGGGCTTGCATCTGATAATCTTGTTCGATTAGAACATTCAGGCGATCGCGATATTTACTATTATTCTGATTATTATTTTGAACTGCTGGCTGAGGAGATTGAGACGATCTTGTAGCTTGGTTATTGCCTCTCCTTGCCGATTCCAATTCTTCGCGTAACTCATTTAACATCCCATCCATCGATGAAGATGAAGAGTTATTTTGGGGCGGTTGCTTGGATTTTGAGACAGAAGAACTATTATTTTCGATCGCTTTTCTTTTGGGTTCAAATTCTGCTTTCAATTGAGCTAGCAGATCTTCCATATTATTATCCGACACCAATACCACCCCATACTTTAGTCCTAGTTTTAGTTTTATTATGACAAAATTAAGCTACCGCTAGACTATCAGCGAGAGGTTTCCAGTTAACATAGCGATCGCCACCTAGTTCGAGGATTACCTTAATTCTTGGTTCTTCTTTGGTTAAATCGACCAAATATTGAATTTCTTGACGAGATAAGATCTGCCCTTCCATAATCCAAAGAGCCAATCCCTTAACCCCTTCAGGTAAAGTGCTTAATTCATAAGTAGCAATAGGAGGAACAAAGTAAATATCTCCCACGCAAGCATCTTGACCGATGGTTTTCTTACCCAAATGGGGAGGACGTACGCCATGTATTCTAGTTAAATAAGCTGCCAAATCTCCCAAGCCTCTGGCAGTAATGTTGACTGTCTGGTAGCCATAAGCCCGCAAGCGTCTTTGATAGCGACCTTCTGCTCCCCCTTCTAGGGGCATATATAAGCCCAAAGCACCGTTCTTTTCTAAAGCACGAATAAACGATTTTCCAGTGGTAATTAATGGCATCCCTTTTTTTTTATTGCTATCTATCTAGGATTATATTCTAAAGGGGAAAAGGGGATTTTTTTCTAGGCTCTCGATAAATTCTAGGATCTAATATCAACTTTTATAACAAATGGCGTAAAAAAAAAAGTTTAATATGTAGTGATCGTTAGGCGAACTGTAGAGAGAGCGATTAAAATTAATGGAAACTATAATTACCGAACAGAAAACAGTATTTTTTTCTACTGGAGAACAATTATCAGTGGAGAAAGATACCTTATGGTTAATTATCAGTGGAGTAGTTAAAACTTATACTTACAATCAGGATGGGACGATCGTTACATTAGGATTTTGGGGGAATAAAGATGTTGTAGGTAAAAATCTATCGAAGATAAGACATTATAAAACTAAATGCCTGAGCGATGTTAGGGCAATTCCAATTCCTCGTAGTCAATGGGCAAGTTTAGCCAGAGAAATGATTTATTGTCAGCAGCAAACCCAGCAATTAATTTATATCATTCACCATACTAGAGTTTCCCAACGTTTGTGGTTACTTTTAACTTGGCTAGGGGAAAAATTTGGTCGAATGGTTAGGGATGGGAAATTAATTGACTTTCAACTAACCCATCAAGAGTTAGCTTATGCTATTGGTACGACTCGCATTACCGTTACCAAAATCTTAAAGCATTTTGAACGAGAGGATTTAATCTTCAGACCTAAAACTAAATGTATTATTCTCAAGGAAAATTCATAAAAGAGTTTTTAGCGAGGATCGCTATCAATAGATCTTTCTAATGCTTGCTGTAAATTTTGAGTTAGATCGGCAACTGCTTGACGGCGATTTTGTTGATATTTTTCCCAATAGTCAGCAATCTGCAATGATGGCATTGCCGTGAGTTGTACCCATTTTTTTCCGAGATAGGGAGGTTTGACATTCGATTCTCCTTTCAGTTTGGCTACCATTTTCCACAATAGCAAAACAGTATCGGCTAATCTTTCTACGGTGTATTTTTCCGCCACATAATACCCCGTAACGCTGACAAAAGTTTCTACCAGACGCATATGCCAAATTCGCAATTCAGCTTCTGAGGCTACGAGATTTGCCAATCCTTTGATGGCAGGGGCTATTTCTTCAATTTCATTAAGATCGTCGCGATAGATACGATTCCAAGCAGCTTGTTCTACTCGACGACAGCGATCGCTAATGTTACCCTTGGATTTGATACCAAAAGACTGTTCGGCTACTTGTAAAGCAGCATCTAATAAAGCAGGGAGACGACTGGGTAAGTCACTATTAGCTTTTGGTATTTGTTGCTGGTAGAACTTACTATAAAATTCTTCCATTAAAGATAAAAGATATTCCGCTAAAGCATACATTCTGTCGTAAAGTTCGGTTTCTTGACTTTGAGTGGGGGCGATCCCGTTAACCAACCCCATTGTCTTGGCAGGGCTATTTTTAAAACCGCTATCTATTTCTAAATCCGATAATAATTGTTCTAAATATTGCCAGGGGGCAGAACGATAAAAATATCTAATACCTAAAGGAGCGATCGCAACTTTTTCCTTGCGTTGGGCTTTGATTAAATCCTCTTGACACCAAAAGCCAAATTGAGCGATTCCTGGTTCGATCGGACTTACTACCTCATTATGACCGTTGGTAGCTCCTTCAGGGGCAGCAGCTAGAGGAAAATCGCCGTTGAGAAACAACTCTCGAATCGATCGCAACCCCACTCTATCTAATGTTCCGCGACGAATGGGAGTCCCACCTAATTTGGAGATGACCCAACCAACTGGTTTTCCTGCCCAGAGAGGAATACCGCGATCGTAAATAAAGTGAATGTGGACGGGCGAGGGCAAATTTATTTGCTGTTGCTGGGCTATCTGGGGTAGTTGATTCCACAATAATTGAGCGATACAAGGAGGATCGCTCACCGCAGGATGGCGAAATGCCAACATAAACCGCATTTTTCCCTGTTGAAATTGCTCGTATAGCTTGACTAATTCCGTTGCGTTATCTATTCGGACATCGACAATATCGCAGTTGTAACGCAACCAATATGGCAATATTCCTTTTGCTGCATAACGTACGAGGGGATCGTAAGCTGAAGGGATAAATTCCAAAGCTGGTTGAACTTGAGTCATGCTATTTACTAGTGAATGTTCGCTCTTTAATCTTTAATTACAGCCCATAAGACTATTGAGATTATTCCTTATCATTCATAGCATCAATACCTTGAAACAGCATAAACAAACCACTAATTACAATTAAAAGTGCCAATCCTCCAAATGCCAAATCTATCCAGTTGCTATTTTCCATTTTTTTAGTTTAATTTAATATAAAATATCAAAAATATTATCTACTGTTTTCTCTGTTTTGATTAACAATGTTTAGAGTTATAACACCAGGATTTGACCAAAAATACGAACGTTGGACGGATGCCCTCAATCAAGCAAATTCTTTGATACCTAATTGTAAGGGTTTGTTTAAAGATATTAGAATCTATTATGGAGAGAATTTGATCTGGCTTTACAGTCGTTCTCATAAATACCCTCAATATATTGGTGCGGGAATTTATGATAAGTTGGCAAAATTATTTATTACTGAAGCAATGGAAGAAGAAGCGCAACAAAAAACAAATAATGAGTAATTAATTATTACTTGTGATTGTTTTTAGAATATTTTACTTAAAGTAATGGGAAACCTAAAATAAGATAGAATTAGAGCAGAAATATAACAAAATAATAAAACACTTAGTTTTTGTCTTTTTTGTTTGAGATTATATATTTTTTTGGTATTGTAATAAATTTTTTTGACGCTTTTACCGACAACATTTTGTCCTAAAAATACGTTGTAGTAAATATAAAGGACATTATAAACAATAAATAATAAATTAATCAAATTCAGCGGATGATAAATTAAATTAAGATCGAATTGATAAAAAACACATTCTCTAGCCACAGAATTGAATAAACACTTGGTAGGAGTCAGCTGAATTAATTTGATACTAATTACTATAGCAATCAATACTATAGGAGCATAGCAGCAATATCTATTATTAATTGCTTTCTCTAGTTGGGACACCATTACTACATCTATCTGAATTAATATTCAAATTGTTGCATTAATGTAGAACCTTATATTTATTATTTTAATTAAGAAGTTGCTAGGAATATATCTAATTTGTATCTCAATAAATTAAACATCGACTCGATAATCTAAATCTAATTCATCTCCAGGAACACCTCGAACCCCCCAATTAGACCTAGGTGTCTCTAAAATTATAATCTCTAAATCTTGAGGAGCGATCGCGACTGTTTCCTCGATTTTCTGGTACAAAAGACGAATTAATTTTTTCTTAGCTGCTGTAGATCGCCCTGCAAACAGATTAATTTCGATAATCGTATAATTATTACTGCGATCGCTCGGAAAAATAAAGTTTTCTGATTCCAAGATAATAAACCGTTGAAATCTTTTTTCTTCTGGCGTACCGATGCCTTCTGTTAGTGCTGCTTGAATTACATAGGATAAAGCAAAACGCTTGGGTTCGATATTTTCTTTTAAACCGTATATTTTTACCTGTACCATAAACCCGAGCGAAATTTATCTATTTTGAGAATTCTGGAGAGCTTTTTGAGCCTTATTCAAACTATCGATCGCCACATTATAACTATTAGTATCTCCGGTTTGAAAAAATATTTCAGAAGCCTTTTTAAAATCTGCCGAAGCAGCAGCAAAATCCCGACGGGAATAAAGAATTGCCCCGCGATTGTGATAGGATTTGCCGTAGTCTGGGGCAACGCGAATCGAACGATTGTAGTCTTCTAATGCTCCATCAATATCGCCCAGATCTTCTTTGACTAAACCTCGATTGAGGTAAGACCAAGGATTAGTAGGATCGAGACGAATGGCACTATTATAATCTTCTAAAGCTTGCGGTCGATTGCCTTGTCGATATTGTGCCAACCCGCGACTGAAATAAGCCAAGGCAAAATTGGGATTATTTTCGATCGCCTTATTATAACTGGCGATCGCTCCAGGAATATTTCTTTTGGTATAGTCGATCAAGCCTTGATAGTAGACTGCCAGCACGTTATTGGGATTGCGATCGGCAGCTTCAATTAAAAATTCATTTGCCCTGGCAATATCTCCTTGAGATAATAATTCTAATCCCTCTACATAGTTTTTGGTTGCTTCCACATCAATATCCCCTTCTTCTCGATCTGGCTTGCCATTATCGATAATTAAAGCAGCTTCATTTAATCCTGCTACTTTTAAGGAAGCGGTAAAATTCTGAATGGGAATGGCAGCATTAAAGCCAGTTTTGAGGGGTTCGGGAATACTAGAAGATTCATTTCTGACGCTACCTACCACATCCCCTTGCCCGTGAATGCCGATCAAACGCCCGCTAGTATCGAATACTCCACCACCACTCATACCCCGACGAGTTAGAGCTTGATAGCGTAGGGAATAGCCTTCAGCCGCGCTGTCTCGGATGCTGGTAACCGTACCAGTAGTAAACTCCCAATGACGCTGTTGCTTGATTTCTGCGGTTAAAGGATAGCCAGAAACAAAAATCGCAGCACCAGGTGTGGCGTATTGGGAATCGCCAATGGTGACGACGGGATACTCGCGATCGCTAGTAAAGGAAACTAAGGCTAAATCCAAACCGTTTTGGTCTAAGTTTTGGACGTTGGTTACTTTATATTCGGCATTATCGGGAGTTTTAACTAGATAGCCAATGTTGACATTTTTAACCACATGATTGGCAGTAAGCACCTGATAGCTATTATTATTTTTGGCGATAATTACTCCCGAACCTCCTGGTACGCCTAAGTTATTATCAATTCTAACCGTCACTAATTCGGCGATCGCGGCAATTTCTGTCGGACTCTTGGCAGAAACTATTTCGGGAACAAAATTAACGATGGCGATCGTTGCCGTACCTGCGATCGCAGTAGCTAGACGAGAATTAAACAACATGGTTCGATATTTTTTACAAATTTTCTTGGGAATTGAGATAAATACTAATGGGAATACCCCAACTAGACTCAATGGACTGTTCTAATTGTTCTGGATTTGGTTCGCTACCATCCTCAAAAACATATACTCCAAAACCAGGATCGCGATATTTTCCCCTACCGTGAATGCCAATTAACCTTCCGCGAGCGTTAAAAATAGGACTGCCACTCATCCCTGGTTGCGTATTGTTGCTATAGCCCAAACCATAGCCTTGGAGTAAAAATTGATCGGGGATTATCGATATTGTTCCTTGGGTCAGATGAAAAGCTTTATTTCCCCAATCTAAAGTATTTTCAGTATCGGCGATCGCCATAGGAAAGCCAGCAATATAAACTGTTTCTCCCACTTCAGGCAGTTGAGTTTCAATTTTAGCCACAGGATATTCTACTTCACTATAAAACTGAAGTATGGCTAAATCTGCATCTCCTATTTGTTGGGGAAGCTTGACTAACTGATGTTCCTTATCGTCCGCCGTCAAAATTAGAGGGTTGTGGGAATCTACTACGTGCCAGTTAGTTAAAACAGAATAAATGTTTCCCTGGCGATTGACGATCGCACCAGAGCCAGCAGAATTGGGTTTGACTACCCGAACTGTTGCAGGTTTGGAGAATTTTAAGGCAGCATTATTACTGATATTTTCGGGAGAAATATCCGCTGTAGGTACTGCTTGGGCTATAGGGCTGATTGTATCAGTCTGGGGAAAACTTAAAGTCCCAGGAGTAAAGGTGTGAGAATAAATATATCGATCGATTGGAGAATCAGAAATAGCCCCAAGATTAAAAGTAATACTGGCTAATGTTACCCACATAGGTAGTCTTGTGCAATTAAATTCATCGTTTGGGCTGAAAAAAGGTAAACCTATTCAAAAATTAAGAAAATCCTAATTCAATTTATCTTCTACAGAAATATAAGGAATAGCAGCAGAAGACTCATAATTAGATTCCAAATTTTGTTGTCCGCTACCCCAGGCAAAAAGATTATTTAAAGCTGCAATACCATCTTGTCCTGGTTTTAAAGTATAGATAGTACCCTCGCAAGGACCATCATCTCGACTGGCAACGCAAATTACCTGTTGTTCGTTTTCTACTCCCAAGGTGACATATCTTAATTTACCTTCTTGTCGGTATTGTTCCAAGCGTCCGCTAACTGCCTGGCAGCGAGCAAAAGGAGTCCAATTAGCATCGCTAAAATAATTGGAAACCCATTTGATCCAAGGTTCGGCAGTTCCTTGAGAATTTTGATAAATAGTGGTAGGGATCCCCGAATCTATATTACAGTGAAACCCCTGTTTTGATTGGGCTTGAGCTAAATTAGTAAAAGTAACAGCAGTCAAGCAACTAGTAATTGTGACTGCTGCGATTTTCAATGGATGTTTGATAGTCGATAGTTTCATTGCTAAAACCAAACTCTAATAGCGTGGTTGTATTATTTACCGTTTATTTAAAAATATTATGCAAAAAAACTCGCTAACATCTGGAGAACTATCTTCTATTCCTAATTATTCGGTCAATCCAGAATTGAATTCGTTAAAAGAACGACGTTTTAATACTTGAGATTGCGATCGCGGTAATAGATCGAATACTTCCCGCAAAACATCGTCAATTTCTTCATAGGGTACTTGTCCTTTACCGTCGTAAACCACTTCTCCTTGTTGGTCTAAGATCACGGTTTCGGGAACAACCCCACTATAATAATATGCAGGTTCGTCGGGACTATATTTGTCTCGATCGATAAAGGAATCAATACTAACGGGAATAATACTAGCAGCCCGTCCGTAAAATTCTTGGACTCTGGTTACCAACCCCGAAAACTGTTTGCAGTCGCTACTATCGTCAATATAAAAAACTAAAATAGCGGGTTTGTCTCTACTCAAAGATGTAGGTAAATCCATCCGAGGAGGCACTAAAGAGCCATTTCCCCCAAACAAAACAAATATATTTCCTTCATAGCGATCGTCATTAATAGTAGCTAAAGCTGGAGAGATTAGCCAACTAGAAAAACTAGCGATGACCACCAAGCAAACAATAATTAGTTTTTGACAAACTGTTGTCCATATTCTTTGTTTGAAGTTGGATAAGAGAGATGGTAGAAATTTGATTAAAATCATTTTTAAACTCAGTTTATTTTGAATTTTGCTATTGGCTAGCGATCGAGATTCAGCACGATCTAAAGTTTATCGGATAGCGCGGATAGCTCAAAACTAAGTTTTTTGTGAGTTCGGAGTATATTTTCTCAAGAAATCAAACAAATGGTGTATTTGGATACTATACAGCATCATTTGTCAATCTTTTTTTGCCATAATAAACAATATCCGTAACTTTTGTTTATATAAGAGTTCGGTTGAAGATTAATTCTTAATTAAAATCAACTATGGGACTGATAAAAGGCGTTACTTTAAGAGAGATGGAGTCTATTCAAGGAGGAATGATTGAATTTTATACTCCTCAATCTAGCAACGAAACGATGATTGTCAAAGTACCAGCCAAAACTGAAGACGACTTATTTGTTCACAAACATCAAACGGATCAGTTGTTAGTAGTCAAAGGAAGTTTTGTTTTAGTAGTTTTGTATAACAAACAGTATCAATATATTCCTCTTAGCGAGAAAAATCCTCAAGTTGCAATTATTCCTCCAGGTATTTTACACGGTGCAATCAACTTAGAAGATCGAGATTGCTTGATGGTTAACGCTGTATTACGTCATGGAAAACCGCAACCAAAAGACTATCAGCCAATAGCTAAACCTTTTCCTTATGATTTAGAAAAAGCCAAGTCAAGCTTAGGATATCTAGAACCCAAACCCTTAAAATTTGTCGCAGGGGCAGGAATATAATCTTTAAAAATAATTTTCCCTCAACATAAAATTAACTATTAAAAACTAAAAAGGGAATTTGTCAATCAAATTCCCTTTTCATAAACTAGTTTTGTTATATATCTTGATATATTTTGCCTGTTAAACCGAGGGCTTTAGCGACTAGCTGCAGTGGCAACAGCTTTTCCACCATCCCATTCTTGAAGATCTATAGTTTGTAAGCTAGGGAAAAGGAAATGATTTTCCTCAACGTATTGCGCTCCAAATAAACCTTTCTCTGCCCAAAAATAGCGGTCGGTAGTATGTTCGTTCCTTTTGACCACCAAAAGTGCGGGAGGTACTATACCTTGAGCTTTTATGTAGTTGCGAGCAGCAGTTACTGGCTTATCTTCGCCACTTTCGATATTATACTGAGGGACTAGTTCTAAAATTTTACGTCCTTCTTGGCGACGACGGCTCTTACGTTTGCGTTTTCTTGCCAACCCCTTGACCTCCTGAAATTTACTTAAGGAATACTGTACTTAAAGTTACGAATTTGTCAATAATTGTATCGTAATAAACAAAAAAAATCAAGTAGGTTCTTGAACGGGTTGTCAAAAGAAGTTATCTTAAAATGTTATGTATAAAATATAAAATCTAAGTTAAATTTAGTACTTAGCAACTAGAGAAAAGATAACAACAAAAGTCGAAGTTAATGGCAATTAGTGTTGGTTAATTGATTAACTTGTTGTTCTTAACTGTCTGTAAATTTCTGTCTGGAGAAAATTCATGCCCAATAACCATATTTCCAGTACTGAATTTACTAATTTGTGTCAGTCTCAAATAACTTTATTGACTGAAAGCTTGGGGGCAGTATGGAGCGTAATCTATTTAGCAGAAGAAGTAATTGAAGATAAAGAAGCCCAGCTATTTCCTCTGGCACTTTATCCTCAAAATCAAGAGGGTAGTTTAATAGAACTTCCCAGGGTCAAGCTATCGGAAATTTGGCAGCAGCTAAAATCTCATTCTTCTTCTCAATTATTGCCCCCTAGCTTTACAACCGAAGAAGAACGAGTTAAGTCTGACTGGCAAAGCAATTCAGCAGAAAGAAAACAACTAATTCTACCTTTGGTACACCAAGAAACTTTTATTGGTTTGTTGGTAACTGGTAGAGAAGATCGAGAATGGCAACCTGCAGAGTTAAAACAGATAGAAGAGATTGCTAGAACTCTGGCGATCGCTCGTATTTTAGAACTCCAGTATCATTGGAGTCAGCAAGAATTAGCCATTCAAGAAAATCTTAGGAGAATCGAACGAGATCGCCTGGATAATTTGTTACATCAGCTACGCAATCCTCTAACAGCACTGAGAACTTTTAGCAAGCTTCTCCTCAAGCGGATTTTACCAGAAGATCGCAATCATCAAGTAGCTCAAAGTCTTCTCGAACAAAGCGATCGCTTTCAACAACTGCTCGAACAATTTGAGGCAGAGTCCCCAGCAAAAACTGCTCTCGATGGTACTACTCCATTATTAGGCTTCAGCGATAATACCGATCGCCCAAGTAATTTTTTACTCCCAAGCTTAAATAATGAATTGGCTGCGATTGATTTAACCGAAATTCTAGAGCCATTATTAAATACAGCTAGAGCGATCGCAGCCGACAGAAATATCTTATTGCAAGAAAATATTCCCCATTCAATACCCAAAATTAAAGGAGATTTATCTGCTTTAAGAGAAGTTTTTAACAACTTAATTGATAATGCTTTAAAGTACACCCCTGAAGGGGGAAAAGTACAGTTAGATCTGACCACAAAATGTATTAATGATGTGGAAATGTTAGGGATTGCGATCGCCGATACTGGTTATGGCATTCCTCCAGCAGATCTTGAGCGTATTTTTGACCGACACTATCGCGGGATTCAGTCTGAAAGCGATATTCCTGGTACTGGCTTAGGACTGGCGATCGCTCAAGAATTAGTTACAAAAATGCAAGGAGAAATTGAATTAATTAGTCCTAATAATTTATCTCCAGACAGTCCTGGTACTACCTTTATTGTGTGGTTGTTAGTTGTTAATTGTTAGTTATTTTACGTTCGATCGCATCGGCAACTCGACAAACATCGTACATTTGGCTGACATCGTGAACCCTCAAGATATCCGCACCGCGAGCGATCGCGCCATAACAAGCTGCGGCTGTACCCCATACTCGATCTTTGGCATTGTCTCGATTTAAAATAGGGCGCATAAAACTTTTACGAGATACCCCCACTAACAAGGGTAAATTTAATGTTTGTAATTCCGATAGGCGTTGCAACAATTCCAAGCTTTGAGGGGCGGTTTTGGCAAAACCAATACCAGGATCGAGAATAATTTTCGAGCGATCGATGCCACAAGCCATCGCTTTGTCTACTTGAGCAGCTAAAAAATCCTTAACGTCAGTCACTACATCCTGATAATCAGTCATACTTTGCATTGTCTGAGGATTACCGCGAATGTGCATTAAAATAATCGGGACATCTAACTTAGCCACTACCTCCAATATCTGAGGATCGAAAGTAGCCCCAGAAATATCATTGACAATATCTGCCCCTGCTGCGATCGCTTTTTCCGCTACTATTGCTTTAGTCGTGTCGATTGAGATAGGAATAGTCGATTCTTGACGCAATCTAGTAATTACAGGAATTACCCTGTTTAATTCTTCTTCTAAAGATACTGCTTCTGCATTAGGACGAGTCGATTCCCCGCCAATATCAATGATATCTACTCCATTATCGAGCATATATCTAGCTTGAGCTAAGGCAGTGTCCAGACTATCAAACTCTCCACCATCACTAAAACTATCGGGAGTCACATTCAAGATTCCCATTAAATAGGTTTTTTCTCTCCAGTTAAAAGTGCGATCGCGGATTTTTAGAGTCATTTTGATTAGTGGTTATTAGATGGAAAACCGAATTATTTTACGGCTTTTTGATTGAGTTACTTAAAAACAGTTCATTATTTATAGTAATAAAGCGATCGCCAGTATGGGCAATGACTCAGAAAAATATTTTTAATCTACCCCCATCTCTTCCAGACCAAGAATTATTAGAATCAATTTTATCTACAGAAAACATTTTAATTGAGAGAATTGTTTCTACTGGTCAAACCACCCCACCAGGAAAATGGTACGACCAAAAAAGAGATGAATGGGTTATCTTGCTCAAAGGTGAAGCTATTTTAAGTTATGAAGATAATTCCCAAATCAAACTCATAGCAGGAGATTATCTATTTATTCCCGCCCATCAAAAGCATCGGGTTGAATATACTTCTGTCAAGCCTCCTTGTATCTGGTTAGCCATTCATGGGGATTTAGCCAACGACACTCAATAAAATATAGACTGGAAATAGTTTGCTAACTTGTAGATGGGTTGTATGGAAGAATTTTTACCACAAGGTATCGAACTTTCCCGCAATGGCGACTGGGAAGGTGGGATTGCTTTATTTGATCGCGCGATCGCATCTAATCAAAATTTAGTTCGAGCCTATTATTATCGCGGTTTAGCTTATTACAATTTGGGAAATATCGAAAATGCGATCGCCGATTATAATTCTAGTCTCGATCTCGACAGCAAACAAGTAGAAGTTTATTTGAATAGAGCTACAGCCTTTTTAGCTTTGGATAATATTCAAAGTAGCATCATCGATTTACAAATTATTTTTAGCCTCGATCCTAATTGCGATCGCGCTTATAAATTAAGAGCAAATATTTGTCTTCGTCTCCAGGAATACGATCGGGCGATCGATTACCTCAAACAAGCAGGAAAAATCTATTTAGATCGTCAAGATAAAGAAAGCTGTCGTTTTTGTATTGCTCGCATCCGTCAAATCGAACAACAAAAAATTGCGGAACAAGGCGGTGTTACCAATCAAGCATTTTTACAAAAAATACAGCAAAAAATCAGTCAGGGTAATTTAGGGGAGGCTTTTCGCGATTGCAACTGGTTACTTCAATTAGATCCTTATGACGCTCTAGCTTATCAATATCGAGGAGAAATTGCCATTGAATTGGGAGAATGCGATCGCGCCGAAGCAGATTTGCGTCAGTCGGCGAAATGCTTTCTCTCTCAAGGAAATGCTGCTGCTGCCGAAAAATTAGAAAAACGTTGCTTGCAGTTACAACTAGATCGAGCCTATCAAAAAACTTCTAGCCAACCAACTAATATTCCCCGATTAATTCGCACTAGATCGCCACAAAATGCCCTACAAAATCGACTTTATGTTTTAGTTGGCAATTGGAATATCGCTCAAAGTTTAGTTGAAAGACTAATGCAACGCTATCCAGGGAAATCCGATACTTGGTATTGGGAGAAAGCCATTTACGATATTGAGCGCGATCGCCTCTAACAAAATATTTATCAATAAAATAAGGTTGAAAAACGCTAAATTTTCAACCCTAAAGATTTATTTCTCTATGTTTCAATTGTGCCAGTTAAAAGCTAATTTTACATTAGTTTTGTCTAGCTAAAAGCTATTCAACTACAAAGCATTGGGTTCAAACTGACAAGTTAAGGGGCAAGAAGCATACACGGGAGTATTGGCTAAATTATTTTGTCCGTGTAACCAACTCAACCAGCTTACTTGTTCGGGATGAATTCCTTTAAAAGCTAAGATTGCTGCACTAACAAAAACTACAGCAATATTAATTGTAAAGATACTTCCTGTAACTACTAATAAGGCACTAGCAGGAATTACAGTTTGTAAAATAATTGTGGCTAAAATGCCGACTGTAACGACTAAAGCACCAACAGGAAAACCAACTACTAGCAAACAAACTGTAAGAGTAAAACTCCAAATTAAAAAACTTTTGATTAAATCCAGGTAACTGTTCTTTCTTTGTACTAATTCCATTATTTTAAAGCTTATCAACAACAACAACTTAGAAGATATTTTTGAGCTAAGTTAGCTCTTTTACATTCGTTATAAATCAGTATAAGAAACTCTAATATTTAATACAACTTTTTTAAATATAATTTTACATTTAACTAGATAGACAGACGATCGCTTAGGTATTTTAATCTCCATCTGTTGCGATCCCCAATAGTTTAAAGGGCTTTTTAGCAATTAAATCATCTATTTTAAAACCCTAAGTTAAAACTCATTTAATTTCTCTATAGCTTTTTAGTAATTTAATTATTAATATTTTTAGGTAATAATGCTTACAAGTCATTTAAACCAGAAATTAGAAAAATGAAACTCAGTAGTAATTAAATACTTTGATTTTATCAACACAAAAGAAATACAAGATATATTCTTTTTATTTCAGCAATTTTATCTTCACTCAAAATGTTTGCTGTTACCCAATCAAACTAATTTCAATCTTCAAATCGTTTTATTCCTGAAACTCTAACCAGTAAAGCTAATAGCTTGTTATAAAGCTGAGGGAAATGGGCATACTGAGTTTAGAAAATATGACATGACAAAAAACGATAAAGTAATCACCATAAAACATGAATCAAAATACAGGTTCTCGACCATTACCCCCTCCACCACCATCAACTTTAGGTCGAACTAATAGCGATCCCTCGAAAGCCAAATCAGCAAAAATACAAGATTCCCCTACTCAAAAAATAGAGACAGAAACCAAAGCCGAAACTAAACCCATTCGTCCCAAACGATCTTCGGGTCAGCCCTCTTTAGAATACATTATTAAAAAAGCTTACGAACAAGGATTTTCAGACATCCATTTAGGAGTAGAAGAAGTTCCGCGAATGCGCGATCGCGGTGAAATGGCACTAACTAAGTATCCGAAAACCGACCTCAATACTTTTATGAGTTGGCTTCACGAGATTCTGACCGACGAAGAAGTTGCCAGATTTGAGAAAGAACTAGAATTTGATGGGGCTACTCAATACGAGTTTGCCAGGGTTAGGATTAATATTTTCGATACTCTACGGGGTCCCGCCCTGGTAATGCGTTTGATTCCTTTAAAAATCTTGACTATGGAGCAATTAGGCTTGCCTCCGGTATTTCAGGATATTTCTGACGCTCACAAAGGTTTGGTGTTAGTAACGGGGCCTACAGGTTCGGGTAAATCTACTACTATGGCAGCAATGGTAGATTATATTAATAACCAACACGCCAAACATATTATTACTATTGAAGATCCGATTGAATTCGTTCATCAAAGCAAACGTTCTCTAATCAAACAAAGAGAAGTTGGTATTAATACTTTAAAATTCGACAACGCCCTTAAAGCATCTTTAAGGGAAGACCCCGATATCATCCTAGTTGGGGAGATGCGAGACAAAGAAACAGTCAATACTGCCCTCAAAGCAGCCCAAACAGGTCACTTAGTCATGGGAACATTGCACACTAATAGTGCCATTAAAACCATCGAAAGGATCTTGACTCTTTATAGTGCCGAAGAACAAGATGCAATGCGAGTAGCTATTTCTGAGTCTTTGGTAGCGGTTATCTCTCAAGGATTGTGTCGTACTACCGATGGTAAACGGGCAGCCTATCACGACATTATGGTCAATACCGAAACTGTTAAAGACTATATCAAGCAAGGTAAATACGAAGAAATTCACAACATCATGCTGGATGGAGAATATGATGGTATGCTAACCACCAATCAAGCCCTATTCAGTCTTTACGAAGAAGGTAGAATTACTGAAGAAACAGCTTTAGAGAGATCGCCCACTGCCAATGAGATGGCAATGATGTTGCGGGGAAGAGTTTAATCTTGAGGAAGTAGTTAAACATCCACCATTGAGTATTTGATATATATTTAATTTGATAGTTAAATGCTCAATGGCAAACATTCAATGAATGATGTTTTTCCTAATACCTATAAAGGAATTGCTATATTTACTCCTGGAGGCGATCTAATTTATGGTGTTGATCGCAACAAACGAGCCCAGTGGCATAACGATCTATGCATGGGTTTACAGAAAATATGGGATCTAACAGATATCCCCCATTTTTTAGTCCCAGGGTATACGGCAACGGTGGAGCGTTGGCTCAATCCCCAGACGCAACGCATAGAAACTATTGCCGAAGTTCATTCTCCTGTAGAGCGTTATATTCCCTTATTAGAAGTATTATTTGACTTAGAAACAACAACTCAATGGCATATTGCTCCTTGGCAAGAAGAACATTGTAATCGTGCCATTATTGAAACCTATAAGCCTCTTTTTCCACAACTTTGGGAACAACGGGATTTAGTCATTCGCCAAGATCCTAATTTTTCCCTAGTTTCAGAACAACACCATCTGGAGAAAGAAGGGCATAATTTAGTTTCAGAAGCAGTCAATTCAGATTCTAGCAATGGTTATGTTTTGCATTTATTTATTAGAAGCGATCGCTCTAATACCGAACAAATTCTTAGTAGCATACATCAACTTTTAGAAACAGGTTTAGACAGTCCCTATAATTTGAAGGTAATCGATATTCTCAAACATCCCGAACAGGGGGTCAACCATCAAATTACAGCTACCCCCACCCTACTGAGAATATCCCCCAAACCAGCGCGACGCATAGTGGGACAATTGGATGATATTCAAAGAGTATTAAAGATTATTACTAGTTTTTAAAGGAGCTAATCTTAATTTAAAGGGATTGCCGTAACTTTTTTAGTTGCCAGAACTCGAATTTTAACTATTAGTTCGTTCTTAAGAGATTGGGAATTGCCTCCCAAAGCAGTTTGAGGTTTGGCTAAAACGTCTACTGCCCCAGCTTTCATTACTTGGTAAATATTGTCCATGTCGGATTTTTGGACGGTATTACTCAGTACCAAAATAGGTGTGGGATATTTTGCCATTACCTGTCGGGTAAATTCTAAGCCATCCATTTCTGGCATTTGCAGATCGGTACAAATTACGTCGGGGTTTAATTTAGCGACTAATGCAAGTCCTTTTTTGCCGTTACTAGCTTTGCCAATAACTTCGATCTTATCGGAACTATTGAGCATTTTTTCATAAATATTAATCGCAACAGCAGAATCTTCTACTAATAAAACTTTTATTTTTGCCATGTTCTTTACTCCTATAAACTTCACTTAATTTTCTGAGGCATTAATCAACTCTTGGAGAGTTTTAAATAATAATTTTTGGTCGAAATCCCCTTTCGTTAGATAAGCATTTGCTCCTGCTGCTTGACCGCGATGTTGGTCTTCGGCAGATGCCAAAGTAGTAATTAAAACAATGGGCAAGCGATGATATTGACTGTGTTGGCGAATCTTAGCAGTCATTTCCAGACCACTCATTTGGGGCATTTCTACGTCAGATAAGACAATATCAAACTCTTGTTCGAGGACTTTTTGCAATCCGATTACACCATTTTCAGCAATAGTGACTTGATAGCCAGCACCTTTGAGCAAACGCTGCATTTGAGTGCGGATGATAATCGAATCTTCGACTAACAGCAACCTATTTTTAGGAGAATCATCTTCTGTAGTTGCGACAACAGATTTCCAATTACCATTTTTCAAAGAATGAAGCAGATCGGAAGGATTGAGAATCATACAAACTTCCCCACTACCCAAAATGGTTGCCCCTGCAATATTGGGAATGCGTTTGAGTAGTTTACTTTGAGGTTTGATGACAATATCTTGTCGGTCGATCAAATCGTCAACAATTGCGCCAAAACGTTCTTCGCCAATTTGAATAATAATACAAAAAATATTCTGGCGATCGCGATCGCTCGTTTCTGGTATTGGTATTTTTAATAAACTGGTTAATTTAGTTATGGAGATTGGTCGATCTTCAAAAGTAATAGTGGGTTTGCCTTCAAGATTGTAAATTTCACTTTTTGGCAAGGAAATCATCGTTTGAATGAATTCTAGGGGTATTGCATAATAAGTTCCAGCCAAATCGACAATTAAAACTTTGGTAGTCGCCAAACTGGTATTCAAACGCACTTGAAATTTGCAACCATTGCCAGGAGTGGAAGTAACTAAAATTGCTCCCTTGAGTTTTTCCACATTGGCACGAACCACATCCAAGCCCACCCCTCTACCAGAAAGTTCGGTAACTTTAGTACGAGTCGAAAAACCAGAAGCAAAGATCAGAGATTGAATCTCCGATTCGCTCATGGCAGCTATTTGGTCGGTCGTGCGCACGTTACGGCGGATAGCAGTTTGTTTGATACTATCTAAATTTAAGCCTCTTCCATCATCAATTAATTCAATACCAATACTGCTACCTGTTTGATAACCCCGCAAGATAATAGTTGCCTTTCTGGGCTTGTTGCGCATTTCTCGTTCTTCAGGAAGTTCGATACCGTGATCGATTGCGTTACGAATTAGATGTAATAAAGGGTCTTTAATTTCTTCTAAAATTCTTTTATCAGCCTTAGTGTCTTCTCCTTCAATAATAAATTCAATCTCTTTACCCTGCTGTCGGGCGAGATCCCGCACTAGACGAGGATAGATATTAAATACCGTAGATAGGGGTAACTGTCTTAAGCCTTGAATTCCCGTTTCCAAGCGATCGCTGATAATGCTCAAACTGGCAATATCCTCGCTAGCCCTGATTTTAAGATTGCTGGCTAAATTACCCAAAGAATCTAGATATTGTTGGGCGCGATCGTAAAAATAACGCAGGGGTTGAATTTGTTCGGCAGGGAAATTAGACTCTATTTTAGTTAAAAAATCTTCATTTTCAGTATTGTATTTTTGCCAACCTTCAAATAAAGCTAACATTTGCTCTATTTCAGTCATTTGTTGCGATATACGCAACTTAGTAACTGCTAGTTCGCTAGCTTGAGTCATTAAGGTATCTAGCTTTTGGGGTTCGACGCGAATCGTGTCGATCTGATGATTTCGGACAGAAGTTGCTGCTTTTATAGGCTGGTTGGTTTCTGGGACAACTACAGTTTTCTCAACCGCTTTTGTGGCAAAAGAAAGTAATTCTTCGGGTTGTTTGTCTTGCTCAAAAAATGATTCTGAATTTTCATCATCACCAAAGAAATCGCTATCATCATCGTCATCAAACAGAGAAGATTCCGCAGTAGAAGTTTCCCCCAAAAAGCCACTATCATCATCGTCATCAAATAAAGAAGATGCCGAATCATCATCGTCATCAAAGAGATCTACCGAATTGCCTTCGGTCAAAGCTGCCAGAATAGCCGCCGTATTTACTTCTACTGCCTCGCCTGTAATTGCTGCGTGGGCGAGTTGGTTAATCCCATCAATACCCCTATACAAGCGATCGCATAATTCAGAAGTTAGTTCTCCTTTACCTTCTTTGATATCTTCAACACATTCTTCTAGTTGATGGACTAATTTCTCAATATCAATTAGTCCCAACATCCGCGAATCCCCTTTTAGAGTATGAGCTTCGCGCAAAAATTCTTCCATCGCCGAACTATCTTGAGGATTTTTCTCCAAGATCATTAACTCGGATTCCAGCTTAGAAATATGTTCGCTACTAGAAGTTTTATAAAGCTCTCTTAACTCGTCATCATCTATATACATAAGCTTTTTAGTTAAGCAAATTCTTTAAATAATCGCTTTTAATTCATCGGCAGACTGTTTTAATTGCGAGGTCGAATCTTTAACATCTCCCATGTCAGATGCCGTATCCATCGCATTTAAGTTAAGAGCATTAACCGCTGCCAAAATTTCTTGAATACCTACAGCCTGTAGCTTAGCTGTGCTAGAAATTTCCGAGGTATTGGCAAATACATTATTAATCGCGTCTTTCACCCCAATAAATGACTCGGCGGTTTCTAGTGCCAATTCAATACTAGATTCGGCGGTTTTCTTACCTTCATCGGTAACCATCACCGCACTATTCATTGCTGTCTGCACGTCAATTACCAGGTTATTGATTCTATCGGCAGATTTGCGACTTTGATCCGCTAGTTTCCGAATCTCACCCGCAACTACCCCAAAACCTTTTCCGTATTCTCCCGCCCTTGCTGCTTCAACTGCTGCGTTTAGAGCTAGCATATTTGTTTGGCTGGCTAAGTCACCCACTAGTTCCGATACCCCTGCAATTTGTTCGGTTTGTTCGCTGAGGTTGATGATTTGTTCGGCAATTTCTCTGACTCTTTCTTTAAGACTTTCCATGCCAACCCGCGTCTGTTCCACGGTTTCCGCACCATTTTCGGCGAGAGAAAGGGCAGTACTAGCATTTTTTGCCGATTCTTCAGCTTGAATTGCCGAGCGTCGAGAAGTTTCTCCCAAATCGTCCACTGTAGAAGTAGTTTGACCGACAGAAGTCGCCTGTTCGTTAGCTACTGCTTCTTGACGTTCTACTTTGGAGGCAATTTCTTTGGTAGAATCGGCAATTTTATTGGTAAATTCATTTAGAGTATTGGTAATTCTTCTTGTTCCACCGACAATAGTAACAATAATTATCAAGTTAAATATTGTTACTAAGATTTGAATCCATCTCAACTGTCTGACATTCTGGCTAGAGTATTCTTCAGCAGCATCTACTGCTGCATTGGTTAATTCAAACAGAGTTTCACTTTCTGTAAGTAATTGTTGGCGATTGGCGATAGTAGGATTTGTTCTTACCTGTTGAATAATTTCTTTAATCTCATTCCATTTTTGTTGGGCTGCTTCCATCTTGGCGATATAAGCAAGATCTGTTGCTGGAGGCAATTCTAATTCTGGATTACCATTAAGCAGACCATCAATTAACCCATCTAACTTGACTATGAGTTTTTCATTAGTATTGTTAGATAGCACTAATTTGACCGCCCTTTGAGTTGCCCCCCGAACTACCCCAGAACTGTTAATTACCTTAGCATCATCAGCAGATGACTGAATAAATACAACTCCCAAATTTAGAGCCACAACAGTTCCAATTGCGATCGCACCAGCAGTTAACTGAGTTCCAATTTTCATAAGATATTTACCTAGTAATTTGAGTTAGTAATTAGAAATAAATTTTTAAGTTGTTAGTTCTACTGTGAGTATTCCCGCTTCTAAAAGTTTGCCTAAATCGATCGCATTTAAAGAGCGATCTTGATAATCGACAATTCCTTTGAGATATTTTGCAGTATTGCTATCGGTAGCTACGGGAACTGGTTGGAGTTCTGTGGGACGAAAATCTACTATATCTATGACTTCTTCGACAACGATTCCTGCCACAATTTCCTTGAATTCGATGACTATGGCATTTGTCCCTAAAGATTGACGGTTAGAGGCTAAATTTAAGGGTTGGCGAATATCAATTAAGGTGAGGATTTCTCCTCTTAAGTTCATATTACCCACAATATAGTCTGGGCAGCAGGGAATAGGAGTTATTCTGGTAATTTTAGTTAATTCTCGCACTAGAACCAGATCTATGCCAAAATAGCCACCATTGAGCTTGACTATGGCAATGGAAGTTAGATCTGTGGCTTCATCATTGTCGCTGGCGATTTTGAGATTAGCTGCACGGTTAGCTAAAATTGCTTTGATTTGGTCAGAAGCAGCAGGAAAATAGGAGTCATAAAAATCAGTAACGGAATTTGCTGCTATGGATTCTGAGTTTTCGGGATCTGTCAACTCTTCTAAGACATGGGGATGGCGAATGAGGTTATCTACATTGAGTAAAATAATCATCTCATCGTCGAGATTAATTATCCCTCCAATAAAGGCAGAATCTATATTACTGGCTCTACCATAGTTTAAATCCTGTTGAATGTAGCGATCGTCAATATCGACAACTGTTTCTACCTCATGGACGATAACTCCAATTTGTAACCCAGGAGACTCAACCATAATGACGCTATCTTTCAAGTTACAGCGATCGCATTGATGACCAAAACGCAAATCCAGGTGCATCACTGGCACGTAAAAATCGTGCAAATTAAGCAATCCGACAATATCTGGAGGTGCTTCGGCGATGGGAATTAATTCTGGTAATAAAAAGATTTCGATAACTCTTGCTGCTGCGATCGCATAACGGCGATCGTGCAAACTAAAAATTAGATAGGGTTTGACAGCCATGTTCTGCTCCTCAAATTGGCTTTAAGGTTCTTAAATGTATTCGGCAACAACTTCTCTTAGTTGTTCTGGTTGAAAAGGTTTGGTTAGATAACGACTCGAACCTGCAATATGTCCTTTCATTTTGTTGACTAAGCCATCCCGCGCCGTCACCATAACAATCGGCAATTCGCGAAAATCGTCAATTTGGCGGACGAATTTGCAAAATTCTAAGCCATCAACATCAGGCATGGTTAAATCCAGCAACATGAGTTTTACTGGATGTTGTTTGAGTATTTTGAGCGCGTCGGCTGCTTTGTTAGCCAGCAATACTTGATATTGTTCTTGTAAAGCTCGTTTAATCGAAATCTGAATAATCGGACTATCATCAACTGATAGCACTATAGGCAAGCTCGTACGATCTACCGCAACCTTATTTTCATTGCTAGCAGCATTAGTTTCAGCAGATTTAATATCTTGTCGAATTGATTCAATTTTGGCTTTGACATTACCCACAATATTCTCTTTCACATGGGGCGTTGTAGTAAAGTTTACCCAACCATTTTTCGACCAAGTTACGTAACTTTTGGCTACTTTCAAGGGATCTTTACCCATTTTGTCGGCAATATCAAATAGATTATTCTTACCATCCGCCGAACTTGCTAAATGGTTTTTGACATTGCGATCGCTAATTTGTTGTAGTTGTTCTTCCCTAGCAACAGGAACGGCATCTAAAGAAGGAATAATAGAACTATAAAGACTCCATTTCTCCTGGCGACGAGTGATTTCTTGCTGAATATTTGACCAATTTAAAGGGTGCCGATCCGAACCATAAAGTAAATCAAATTCTTGGTGGGTTTGCCATTTTGCTAATCCTGGATTGGATAAAAATTGTTCTAGGATTAAAACTATTTTATTAGTTATGAAAGTTTCTGCTTCTTGCCAGGTAAATACTTTCATTGTGATTAATAATTCAGCCAGTTCTCGAATAGAATTAGGCTGATTAACTCTTTCTAAAGCTACAGACAAAGCAGCATCAATCAAATTAGGTTTTAATTTCTCCCCTAACAGTTGACAGATAGATTTATTAGTAGGAAGTTGAGAAACTTGAAGATCTCCATATACTAATGCTCCTGACTGCCAAATTAACAGACAAGACCTTTGAGTTTGCCATTGAGATACTTGAGTTTTCAGACTGAGGATTCCACTTTTTTTCTTGTGAATTAAAGATTCTAAAATAGAATTTAGCTTACCTGATTCATACTTTTGTGATGACATTACAGCCCTTTAAGAGATTGCGGTCTAAAAATAAGATTTATCAATATAGATAAAACTATATTGCCCAAAAAATTCACAAAAATAACGCCACCTATACGGAAACTTCATGATTTATATATGTATTTATTCGGAAACTAAATAATAGTTGACTTTGATTGGTGTAGAGTCACTTCTGCTTGCTATCAGATAATAATTAATAAATATAGGTTTAAGTAGATATCATTAAAACTACATAATTTCACTAATGCGATCGCTCTTATTTTCAAAACTATTCAACTCTCTCTGCGCCTTCGCGCCTTTGCGTGAAATCAAAAGATTGCCTCATTTCTGAAACTACAGAATTTCAGTGATGCGATCGCTTTACTATTCAACACACTTAAAAATGCGATCACGAAGCTAGCCATAGACACCACCTTTCTCTTCAAAAGAACCTAACTCTCTTTGCGCCTCTGCGCCTTTGCGAGAAATTAAAATACCTTTGCTATCTTAAGTAATCGATATTCAATTATAAATAAGATACAGCCACTAATAAACCAAAGCTTTTTTCTCGCGGAAGACATTGATATTATTAATCTTCAGGAAGTTTATTTA
>NZ_JBZNBU010000115.1:0-3559 GCF_058530065.1 Waterburya sp.
GTTCGGGGGATTAGGGATTAGGGGTTAGGGATTAGGGAGCAATAATTAGTACATATTTTCGTATGGTTCTTATTAGGAATGACTATAGTTATTAGTTACGTCTGATGTGAATTTAAAAATCTTACAATCTTTTAAATCACGTTCTCTAAAGATGAGATTTTATTACTTGTCTAGGGAAAAAACTTACAGCGTTTTTCAGTTTACTGAGGTACATCTAACTTCTGCCTCGACCGAAAGTAAGGCGTTTAGTTAGCCGCAACTAGTCTTTTAGGGCTGCCCCCTGCCTGCATGCGGACACACGAATGTCCTTTGCGCCTTAAAACGATCTATTCTGTACCTGACTTAGATGAAAACTGCTGTAAATTTCCAAGTTTTCTTAAAAGCTAATGGCTGATGGCTGATAGCTAATAGCTAAAAAACAGTAAACTAGAACGAAGCTAATCCACATCAAGCGTATTAATTATTAGTTATTAGAACTACTGTAAAAGAAATTCTTTTGCCACTTGCGGTTTGCCCCAAATCACCGTTTCTCGCTTATAAATTACCATTCCTGGTTTTGCTCCCTTGGGTTTATAAACATCCTTAGGTTTAGTGTAGGTTACGGGTACTAATTCGCTTTCGCGGGCTTGACTGTAGTAGGCGGTAAGATTGGCGGTAAATTGCAGATCTGCTTCGCTGGCTACTTCTCCAGGGGGAAGACGCAACAAGACATGACTTCCTGGTATTTCTTGAGTATGAAACCAGAGGTCGTATTCTACAGCCGTGCGAAAGGTGAGAATATCGTTTTGACGGTTGTTGCGACCAACCCACACTTCGCATCCCGAAGGGGCTGTATAGCGATAAGGCTGGGAATCTTTATCTATTTTACGGCTATCTCCTTGGCGATCGCTCGATAGATAGTTTTGTTGGATCAATTCTTCTTTGATTTCTCCTAAAGCCTGAAGATCTTCGGCGGTTTGCTTCTCGTTTTGGAGTTGATTGAGGGCGGTTTGAACTTGAGATAAATAATTGATTTCGGCTTCTACTTCTTCTAATAAAGGAATGACTGCATCTTTAGCCCGTTTGAGTTTTTGACTGATTTTATAAATAGCTTGAGCATTTTGGGCGGGATTCTTTTCTACATTGAGTTTAATTTTGACTGGCTTGCCCGTTTCAAAGTCTTCTAAAACAATTGAATCCATACCTGGCTTAATTTCGTGGAGATGTGCCATTAATAGATCTCCTTGATGGCGGTAGCTTTCTGCATCTTTAGATTGGTTCAAGCGATCGCGAAATGTTTTGGCTTTGAGGTTTAACTTTTTCAATAAATTGTTTAATTTTTGGTTTAGCTGATGGTATAGCTGTTGAAACTGTTGGCGGTTAAATTCTTGAGTATAGTATTCATTTAATAAAGTTTGTACTGTATCTACCGACTCTTCTTTCTTCCAGCCTAAAACCGTATAACCATTCGACCACCAGCCAGGAGAGAATTGCTGCTTCTCTAAAGCAATTAACCACTTCTGCCAGTAACTAAATAACTCTTGCCAATCATCATTTTTCAAAGTATCCGTTTTTACTTGGGGAGATAAACCCGCCGCTGTGGCAATTTCTTCGGCTACCCTCGGACTTAAGCCCCGATAGGATTTTAATAGCTGACGTTTGAGTTGACCTGGAATCAAACTAACTCTTTCTTGCCAGCGAGTATAAGCTTCGTCTAATTTAGGCACAGTACCTGTTAGGGCGGGGGGGACTTCGTAGGGTTGTCCTGTTAAAATGGGACGGACGCTAGATTGAGCAGCGGTAATTTGACGGGCAGGAGTAATAATCTGTCCTTCTCCATCAGTAAGAATAACGTTGCTATATTTGCCCATAATCTCCACATACAAATGCCATAAAGCCTCTTCTCCTGGACGATTGGCAAATTGCAAGTCTAAGACCCTTTCCCAAGGGGCGATCGCTTTAATCTCAGTCAACGCCAAACCTTTAAACTGATGGCGCAATTGATCGCTAAAGGTAAAAGTATCTTTAATACGGGGTGGCGGATCGCTAAGATGAATTCTGGCAGCTTCGGGATGCCAACAAATCGCCAACCAAGCCTTAGTTTTGAGAGTGCGGAGTGCCAAAAAAATCGTAAAGCGATCGCGCTGATATACTTGTTCGATGCGAGCGGGAATCCAATCTCGATTTAGCTCGTCACAAACTGCCATCAAAGTAGTGTAATCAACTGGTTGCATAATAGTAGTGATAAGTAATTAAAATATAAGTTTTTAATTAAATAATTGTGTTTTAGGCTACAAAATGTTTAGATTAGTAGTAAAATCTAAAATTTCCTTAAATCAGACGGGTTCATCCCTAATTTTGCTTGTAAATCAGAGTTTTTACCTATAGTATTAGAACTATATTTCTAACTAAGCGATAAATCACTTTAATCATCGCAATTCCCAAATAATTATGGATATTCAATTAATTAATATTGGTTTTGGTAATATAGTTTCTGCTAATCGTATTATTGCTATTGTCAGCCCAGAATCCGCACCTATCAAAAGAATTATCACTGAAGCCAGAGAAAAAAGTCTGTTGATAGATGCAACCTATGGTCGTCGTACCAGAGCAGTAATTATTACAGATTCTTCTCATGTGGTACTCTCGGCAATACAGCCCGAAACTGTAGCCCATCGCTTTGTAGTCAACAAAGACAGCAAAGATTCTTAGTTTCCTTAGAGTATCATCAATGTCAGTCAATCGATCGGGAAAACTAATCGTAATTACAGGTCCAAGCGGTGTAGGCAAAGGGACGCTGGTTATTTTGCTACTGCAAAGACACCCAGAACTGAAGCTCTCTGTTTCCGCTACTACTAGGCAACCCCGTCCTGGAGAAAAGGAAGGGGTTAATTATTTTTTCCTGACTAAAAAAGACTTTGAAACGGCAATTCTCAATCGAGAACTTCTGGAATGGGCAGAATATGCAGGAAACTATTATGGCACGCCCAAGGCAGCTATTGTGGAAGGAATTAAAGGGGGCAATTATATTATTTTAGAAATAGAATTGGCAGGGGCGCGATCGGTTGCCGAAATCTTTCCCGAAGCTCGTAGAATCTTTATTTTGCCTCCTTCGATCGCAGAATTGGAGCAAAGAATTAGAAACCGAGGCACGAATACCGAAGAATCGATCGCCAAAAGATTGGCAATTGCTAAAACCGAAATTGCAGCTAGCCCAGAATTCGACTATCAAATTGTTAACGACGATTTAGAAAAAGCGATCGCTCGATTGGAACAGGCAATTTTTGACGATTAACCAAAGTTACGCAAATCAAGAGAAAATCAATCGATTTAATGAATAATTACGATAGAATCCCCTCTTTTTCTGCCTAGACAGAATTATTAGCTTAGACTCTACTTTAAGTTAAGTTATTCATTATTTATTTATTTTCTTCTTGACTCATTATTGGTTTGAGCCTTTAGCCTTTTATTGACTCAAACTACAAAACCTTCTACTACGCTAACCCCTGCCAAATTCATTTCTACCTTAAATTCTTCCCCTGGCTGACAGCTAAACTCTAATTGCATCCAATCATCGAGA